>JBBKVZ010000373.1:0-3712 GCA_037968715.1 Pseudomonas sp. | reverse complement strand
GATCATCAACGGCACCTCGGCCAGCCTAGCGGGCGATGTGCCGCCGATTGCGCCGAGCTTGATCGCGCCCGGTCAGACCCTTTGTTACGACATGATGTACAGCCAGCACGCCACCGCCTTCAATGCGTGGGCCGCCAGCCATGGCGCCGCGCAAACGCTCGACGGCCTCGGCATGTTGGTTGAGCAAGCGGCCGAGGCCTTTTATCTGTGGCGCGGCGTGCGCCCAGACTCGGCGCCAGTGCTGGCCCATCTGCGCGAGTTACTCCGCGCGGCCTAATGGCCGCTCAGCCCCGATAGCTATTAACCATGCTTTTACTCGCTCGGCACAGGTCATTGCTGAGCTTCGCCGTGGCTGTTCGGTGAGCGTACTGGGGTGAGTTTGTGTCCCGCGCAGGGGTGAGCGCGCAGCACTGTTACCAAGGGTGTCAGGCGTCTGGTCTACACCATCATTTAGTTGGCGGGATTCTGCCCCCGAGTGCGCTCTACTCGCGGTTGGTCTGCAACAAAACAGCCATATTGCTGTCTTGTCTGCCGGCAATACTGCGCCACTCCAACAACAATAGAGCGCCTCATCATGAATAAATGCATCAGTGTGCTAACTGGTCTAGGCCTTGCCTTATCCGCCGCTCAGGCGTCGGCTTGGTCGCAACCCACTCACAAGAACATCGTTAAGGATGCCTTGGCGTATATGAACTCGGCCTCGGCTACCAGCGAGATGCGCCGTGCTTACCAGTTCTACGTCAACGCCGCTGGCACTGAAGCCAAGGCTGGGGAAATCCTCGGCCAAGCGGCTTACGATGTTGACGATTTCAAAGACACCCGTTTGGGTGGCTGGTGGATTGGTTACGAGCATGCGCCGGTGGCCGGTGCGGCCGCCTCCTTGGTCAATTACACCTCATACTGGCACTTCATCAATATGGGCCGGCAGGCCGATAGCCATGGTAACGACCATGGCGGCTACGACTACCGTTACCACAAGGTGGACGGCACCTGGAGCGGTGATGTCGACTGGTACGCCATGGTCTATCTGTACAACCGTGGCCTGAAAACCTCCGACTACGACAGCACCGAGGCGCACTACCGGCAAGGCAGCCGTTCGAACTGGAAGGAGCACTATGATGACTTCCAAACCGCTGCCTTCCAGCCGATCGACAACCTCGCCAAGTACTGGTTCGACCAGTTCAAGGTCGCGCCTTCGTTACAAACCATCGGCTTCGCCCTGCATGCCACCGGCGATGTGGCGCAACCGCACCACACTTGGGTCACCTCGGGTAATGGACACTCCAGCTGGGAAGGCTGGGTGGATGATCACTATGCCAGCGAGCAGCTGAATAACCCGGTGGCGGTGGCCAACTTAATTGGCAACTACGATGCGCAAAAGCCGGTTCGTGACCTACTGACTCAAACCGCGCAGGTGTCTTATCAGCATCCTGAACCCCTGTATGACAGCAGCTACAGCACCCGCCTGCGGGTGGCCAAGGAGTTGATTCCCGAGTCGATTGCTTTGACTGCGACGGTGCTCACCAAGGGTGCCAATAACTTTTATGGCCAGGGCGGTCTTTAAGGTGCGCTTGGCCTTGCGTCACGCCACGTGCGGCGGGTTATTGCTGGTCTGCGGGCTAGGTTTCAGCCTACCGGCCAGTGCCACGCAGGACCTGCGCATCAATGAACAATTGCTGCCGGCGAAGAGCATTGGCCTGCTGGAGCAGGCACTGCTGCAGGTTAAGTTCAACACCAGCAAAGTCAGTTTGCGTAAGGGCTTGGTGGAAAACCATTTGCTCGCCCAAGAGGTTGAAAGCCAGCTCACCCCAGCCAATCGTCAGGACCTTGATGCACTGGTGGCCAGCGAGGCCAGTAACCTGATCGAGCAGGTTTATGGCAAGCAATTGCAGCACGACATCGTGCCCTTTTTGCACGAACCCAAAGCCCTGAGCAGTAGTCGTTTACGCGAGGTGCTGGCACCCAAGGCGCAGGGCGTGGTGCTGAACAGCCTGTGGTTGAGTGCGCGTCAACAAACCGCAGCCGCCAAGGTTGAGTTAATCAGCTGGCAGTTTCCCAACCAGCCGCGCCATCAGCTGAATTTACTTGAGCTGTACCAAGGCGTGAGTGTTCAGGCGCAGGTGGAGTTACAGCAAGGCAATTTGCAGTTGCTGGCGCAACTGGTGCGTGAACAGGCGCAGCGCGATTACCTCTGGTATCAACTGGGGCAAAAGGGCTTCACCCTCGACGAGCAGCAAGGGTTACGCAAACTGGTGCGTGACAAGTTGGTGCGCCATAAGTACTTGCATCAAATTGGCTTATACAACGACTTTCACCACGAGACAGCCAGCCTCAAGGCATTGGCGCTGACTGTTAGCGATGAACAAGCCGAGGCCTATTACCAGCTGCATTTGCCTGAGTATCAGAACGTCGCTCAGGTGCAAGCAGCGCATATTCGCTTGCCCGATCAAGTCAGCGCAGACCGGGTGTATGCCGAGTTACAGGCCGGTCTAGCGTTCGATACGGCCGTGCAGCGCTACTCCAGCAGCGATGATAAAAACCGGCCGCTGCCGGGTGATATGGGTCTAATCAGGCATGACAGTGCGGGCTTGAGCTTTTTACACAAAGCCGCTTTGATTCAAAAGGCCAACAGCCAATCACAGCCGATGCTGATTGACGGTGCTTTTGAGATTATTCAGGTGCGCAGCCGGGAAGATCGCCAGCTGCCATTAACTGATCCGAGTGTGCGTTTCGAGGTCAATCAGGCGGTCGCGCGCCAACTCCTAGCCACTCAGTTTGAGGCGCACTTACAAGCGTTGGTCAGTGCCGCCAAGGTTGAGGGCGCGTGAAGTACTGGTTGCTTGCGGGCGTGTTGTGCAGTGCGGCAACGCTGGCGGGCAGTTATTGGTTGGCCGCGCCAGCGTCCGGCGAGTTGCCGGTAAGCGCCGCTCTGCAAGCGCACCCCGCGCGGCCAATAGCGGCTGCGCAAGCGATTAAACCGGCGCCCGCCACGCGTCGCGTAGCCGCCACGGTCGCCCTTCCCGTGGCGGCTGCTGAGCCCAGCTATTCGGTGGCGCAGGCGCAGGTATTGATGCAGTTAATGGCCGAGTCCGGCGACCCACGGCAACCGGCCGCGGGTGGTTTACAACCGCGTACGCCGGCAACCGCCGCACAGTTGGCGAACCCGCAAGCGTATGCGGCCTTTGCCGATGAACAGAGCCGCGCTGAGCTTCAGGCCTGGACCAGTGGTGTGCAGCAGATTGCCCAGATGCGTGAAAACATCGAGCAAGCCGCGCAAAGCGGCGAGCGCAGCAGCAGTGAAATTGACGAAGCCCGTGCGGCGCTTGCACAGCTCGAGATGCTGCAAAGCAAATTGCAGCGTGAAGCCCCGCAATTGCTGCCCGCGGTGCCCGCGTCCAAGCCCTAACCAGCCGCGTTTCTTAGCCCTAGCAGCCTGTCGGACTCAACACTGTCCTACTGCGGAAAAGCCGGATTTGGTCATTTTCTGCGCTCTTTTTCGTTAAATAGAGCGACTATTCGCCTCAAAAGAGCCCAAAAACTGCCTCAAACCGGACTTTCCCTCGCTACGGACGGTCAAGTCCGACAGGCGGCTAGTGCAGCGCGCTCACGCGCCAGATCAGGTTGCCCACGTCATCGGCCACCAGTAATGCGCCTTGCTTGTCCAGTGCTACGCCGACTGGCCGGCCGTAGGCGGTGCCTTCCTCACTGAGAA
>JBBKVZ010000372.1:0-6033 GCA_037968715.1 Pseudomonas sp. | reverse complement strand
AGGAAAGCCAAGAGCAAGATTCGCGCAGGATCACTAAACACCACAGCAAAACCAAGTACCACTGCAAGAATGGCTACAAATGGCACCCGCCCTTTCAAGTCGAGATCCTTGAAGCTGCTGTACTTAAAGTTGCTCACCATCAGCAGCCCAGCCGCAGCAACCAGCAAAGCGAACAGCATGACGACGACTATTGGCAGATCCCGGCCACTCACACCGCTCTTTTCACCCAGCGTCCAAACAGCCCAAACCGTACCCGCTACAACACCGGCGGCTGCCGGACTGGCCAAACCAATAAAAAAGCGGCTATCTACCTTACCAATCTGCGTATTGAAGCGAGCCAACCGCAAAGCAGCGCAGGCTACATAGATAAAGGAAACTGCCAGACCTACATTACCCAAGCCAGATAGCGCCCATTCATAAGCCAAAATTGCCGGCGCCACACCAAAAGCGACCATATCGGAAAGCGAATCATACTCAGCTCCGAAAGCACTCTGCGTATTGGTTAACCGTGCAACCCGCCCATCCAGACTATCCAGCACCATAGCCACAAACACAGTAATTGCAGCGATCTCAAACTTACCGTTTACAGCACTGATGATTGAGAAAAAGCCCGCAAACAAATTAGCCGTAGTAAACAGGTTAGGCAGCAAGTACACACCGCGATGTCGAACCTTACGCCCTTCCGCGTCATGACCTTCCTCTACATGCTCATCAACGGGCAGCAGACTTTCAGTATCGGAGGTAGCCTTAGCAGCCTCTTCGGGACGCTCGTTCATGAACAGCACCTTGTAACGGATTGAGAAATATTCGACAGAGTCTGGAGCCCGAGGCTCAACCCCACCGCCTTCAGCCATTTGGCTTTATACCAGAAGCAGGCCGTACAAATAAAAAAACGCGGCAATCGCCGCGTTTTTTTATATTTGCAAGAAGCTTAGTTCTTGGTTTTGTCGACGATTTTGTTTGCCGAAATCCACGGCATCATCGAACGTAACTGCTCACCAACCACTTCAATGCCATGAGCCGCATTGTTGCGACGGTACGCGGTCATCGAAGGGTAGTTAGAGGCACCTTCCAAGATAAACATCTTAGCGTACTCACCATCCTGAATGCGCTTCAGAGCGTTACGCATGGCTTGGCGCGACTCAGCGTTGATAACTTCCGGACCAGTCACGTACTCGCCGTACTCGGCATTGTTAGAGATCGAATAGTTCATGTTGGCGATACCGCCTTCGTACATGAGATCAACGATCAGTTTCAGTTCATGCAAGCACTCGAAATAGGCCATTTCTGGCGCATAACCAGCTTCAACCAAAGTTTCGAAGCCAGCCTTAACCAACTCAACGGTACCGCCACACAGAACGGCTTGCTCGCCGAACAAGTCGGTTTCAGTTTCGTCTTTGAAAGTTGTTTCGATGATACCAGTACGGCCGCCGCCCACGCCCGAAGCGTAAGACAGAGCAACTTCTTTGGCCTTGCCAGACGCATCTTGATAGATAGCGATCAGATCAGGGATACCGCCGCCCTTAACAAACTCGGAGCGCACAGTGTGGCCTGGTGCTTTTGGCGCGATCATGATCACGTCAAGATCGGCACGCGGCACTACTTGATTGTAGTGAATGGCAAAACCATGAGCGAAGGCCAAAGTAGCGCCTTTTTTCAGATTTGGCTCGATCTCGTCTTTGTACAAGCTCGACTGGAATTCGTCCGGAGTCAAAATCATAACAACGTCAGCAGCAGCAACAGCAGAAGCAACGTCGCTTACTTTCAGACCATGGGCCTGTGCCTTAGCAACGGTAGCCGAACCGGTACGCAGACCAACGGTAACGTCAACACCAGAATCTTTCAGGTTGCACGCGTGAGCGTGACCCTGCGAACCGTAACCAATAATGGCTACTTTCATGCCTTTGATGATCGACAGATTACAGTCTTTATCGTAATAAACTTTCATGGATATCCCCTATATAACTGGCCGTTGAGGCCGTTCGGCAAAGATTTAAATGCTGAGTACTTTGTCGCCACGGGCAATGCCGGTAACGCCACTGCGTACGGTTTCCAGGATGGCGGTAGTGCCAATCGCCTGAATAAAACTGTCCAGCTTATCGCTGGCTCCAGCGAGCTGAATGGTATACACGCTGCTGGTGACATCAACGATCTGCCCACGGAAAATATCCGTGGTGCGCTTGATCTCAGCACGCTGCGCACCGGTCGCCTTGACCTTAACCAACATCAGTTCACGCTCGATATGAGCGCTTTCCGACAGATCAACCAGCTTCACGACTTCGATCAACTTGTTAAGGTTCTTAGTAATCTGCTCAATCACCTCATCCTGACCAACCGTGGTCAAGGTTAGGCGCGACAAGCTTGGATCTTCAGTCGGCGCCACGGTAAGGCTTTCGATGTTGTAGTTGCGCTGAGAAAACAGACCCACTACACGGGACAGTGCGCCCGGTTCGTTTTCCAGCAGCAGCGAAATAATGTGTCGCATGATTTAAGTCCGCTCCGTCTTGCTCAGCCACATATCGCGCATGGCACCGTCTTTGATGTGCATTGGGTAGACGTGCTCACTGGTATCGACCTGAATATCTAGGAATACCAGGCGATCCTTCATGGCAAAGGCTTTTTCCATCATTGGCTTGAGATCTTTCAAGTCAGTGATGCGCATACCTACATGACCATATGCCTCGGCCAACTTAACGAAATCAGGCAATGACTCCATATAAGAGTGCGAGTGACGAGCGCTGTACATCATGTCCTGCCACTGACGCACCATACCGAGCACGCCATTATTCAGATTGATGATTTTAACCGGCAAGCCGTACTGCATGCAGGTCGACAACTCCTGAATGTTCATCTGGATGCTGCCTTCACCCGTGACGCAAGCAACCTCGTCATTCGGGAAGTTCATTTTAACGCCCATGGCAGCCGGAAAGCCGAAACCCATGGTGCCCAAGCCGCCAGAGTTGATCCAGCGATTAGGCTTATTGAACCGGTAATACTGAGCCGCGAACATCTGGTGCTGGCCAACGTCAGAAGTGATAAAGGCGTCGCCATTAGTCACTTCGCTGAGGGTCTCAATGACCTTCTGTGGCTTGATGATGATGCCGTCGCCGTCGTTATAAGGGAACATGCGCCCGCTTCCGCGCCACTCATCAACCTGCTTCCACCAATTAGCCACGGTCTCTTGATTTGGCGTTTCAGCCATTTCTTTAAGAATCGCGACCATCTCGGTCAACACGCTATCAACCGGTCCAACAATTGGGATGTCGGCCTTGACGGTCTTAGAAATGGATGCCGGATCGATATCAATATGGATAATCTTGGCGTTCGGGCAGAACTTCGAAGCGCCATTAATTACCCGATCATCAAAGCGAGCGCCAACAGCAAGAATAACGTCTGCATGGTGCATCGCCAGGTTGGCCGTGTAGCTACCATGCATGCCTAGCATGCCGATAAACTGCCGATCCGTACCCGGAAAACCGCCCAAACCCATCAGGGTATTGGTCACCGGCACGTTGAGCATTTTGGCCAGTTCGGTCAACGGCGCCGCAGCACCGCCCATGATGACCCCACCACCGGAATAGATGATCGGCCGTTTGGCCGCCAAGAGCATTTCTGCAGCCTTGCGAATCTGCCCGGAGTGTCCACGTAAAGCCGGGCTGTAAGAGCGCAACTTAGCTTTCTTCGGGTAGACGTACTCAAACTTTAGGCTTGGGTCGGTCATATCCTTAGGGATATCGACCACTACAGGGCCAGGACGACCGGACTGGGCCAGATAGAAGGCCTTTTTCAGAACGTCTGGTATTTCCGACGGATGCTTAATCATGAAGCTGTGCTTCACGATCGGCCGCGAGATACCGATCATGTCGGTCTCTTGGAAAGCATCCGTGCCGACCATATAGCTCGGTACCTGGCCGGACAGCACAACCATCGGAATCGAATCCATATAGGCTGTAGCAATGCCGGTGATGGCATTGGTTGCACCAGGACCGGATGTGACCAAAACCACACCCGCCTTACCCGTGGCGCGCGCATAGCCATCGGCCATGTGTGTGGCGGCCTGCTCGTGACGAACCAAAATATGTTCGACTTCCGGCTCTTTGAACAGGGCGTCATAAACATGCAGAAGAGCACCACCCGGGTACCCGTAAATATACTTAACGCCTTCGTCACGCAAAAAGCGCACGATCATTTCAGCGCCTGATAAAAGCTCCACGTTATTCACCTCTAAAACGCCAGAATTGCGCCCGACTGGGGGCGGTCTGTAAATAGGTTTACTGCCAAGCAGAGCATGAGCGACGGTGGTCGCCGACTACGTCAGCTACTGACTGAGCAAGCATTGGGTGCCCTCCTAAATGTTGCGGAGAGCATCCCACCCAGCGCGAGGTAACGCGTTGCGGGGAGTAACAGGTCGGCGCGGGTATGCGCCTCATGGTCTGCCAAAGAACTTGAGTTAGACAAGTTGATTCAGCGAACTGCTAATTCTTCGCAATCGCGCCCAGCAAGTCAAGTAAACGCCGCTGCTTTGTGCAGTTAAAGCGCTGTGACGCGGTGCAAGATGACGAATCGCCAGATTTGGTTATAGTAGAATTCAGTTTTACAGCGAACAAAAGGAAAACACATGCGCCGCATGATTATTTTGAGCAGCCTATTGCTGACCCTCAGCAGCACAGCAATGGCCAGCCAAGTGTATAAGTGGGTCGACGAAAAAGGGGTTACCCACTTTGACGCCAACCCGCCTCAAGGCCGGACCGCCACCAGTATTAACACGGTAATTGCCCAGCCAAAACCAGCAGAAAAGCCCGCCGCGTTGACCAGTCCGGCAATCAACAGTACAAGCGGTGACGCCGAGCAGAAAGCTATCGACGCGAAGGTTAAGCAGCAAGTTGCCGAGCAAGCCGCAGAACGTAAAAATTACTGCGAATCAGTGCGTACCAACCTCGCACAACTGCAGAACAATCCACGCTTGCGCATGGAGGTCAATGGAGAGCAAGTACGCATTGGCGAAGATGAGCGCCAGGCCAAAATAGCCGATGCACAAAAAGCCATTAAAACGAACTGTAACTAACAAGTTGCTGGCGAATACTTAGCTTTCGCCAGCGATGAGCCGATCGAACTCGCCCAGAGCCCGCAATAAACTGCGCGCCTGATTGGCGCGATCGACCAGTACCATTTCGGCCATCGGCTGAATTCCACAGGCTGCGGGTAGCGAGCCACCGCAGGCAAGTATCTGCTGCATCCGCGGAATAAATAGCCACTGCAGCCATTGCTCAAAATCCATAGTGTCTACTGCAAACGGCTGCTCACTGGCCAATGCCTCGGCAGTTGGCGGCGTAGCTGCCCACCAGCCAAGTTGCCGCAACTCATACTCGATTAACAACAACTGCTCTGCCAACAACAAACGCGCCGTCATCAAAGACTGACCCGCGCCTGCTGACGAGCTTCAGCAGCGCCGGCAGGATCTCCTTGACGCTCTCGCGCTTGCGCAATCAACGCCCAAAGACTCGCCCGCAGCGAAGCTCGGCCACCGGCGTAACTTAAGCCACGGCGCGCAAACTGCTCAGCCTGCGCCGCGTCGCCCTGCGCCAAATGCACTTCGGCCAAGCGATAGAGTACTTGCGGCTCTCGCGGGGCAATCCGCTGCGCACGCTCAAGGCTTGAGGACGCACCATTCAGATCGCCACTGGCTTGCTGCTGCTGCGCAGTGGTCAGTAGCGCCAAGACCGCCCCGTCCAACTGTTCGTCACCTGCCAAACCGGCAGCCCTAGGGATACCATTCGGCACGTTGGAGTTAATCACCCGAAAGCCCGGCGCTGACTGAATCGGCAGCGCTGCGTCAGACGCAGAACCATTGATACTTCCCACGATAGGGCCGGAGCTGGCAGGAAAACTCTGAATCGGCGCAGAGTTGGCGCCACTACCGCCGGGAACCATGACCACCACACCGGAATCTTGCATTACAGATTGCGGCTTAGGCGCTGGCGCCCGGTAATTGCCACCGGCAACTTGCTTACCGTTAGACACTGGCCCACCGGC
>JBBKVZ010000371.1:0-5342 GCA_037968715.1 Pseudomonas sp. | reverse complement strand
TTTTTTGTGTTCGGGCCTCGTGACCTGTATCGCCCCGGCGAAACCGTATTGCTGAATGCTTTGCTGCGCGATGCCGATGGCCGCGCGGTGAAGAATCAGCCAGTCAATGTCGAAGTGCGTCGCCCAGATGAGCAAGTCAGCCGCAAGTTTGTTTGGCAGGCCGACGACAGCGGGCTGTATCAATATCAATTGGCAATTGCCAGTGAGGCGCCGACAGGCCGCTGGCAGCTGGTGCTGGATTTGGGCGACGGCAAGCCACAACTGTATGAGTTTCAGGTTGAAGACTTCTTGCCCGAGCGCCTCGCACTGGAGTTAACCGGCAGCGATAGCCCGCTTAGCCCACAAGAAGATGCCGAGATCGCGGTGAATGGCCGTTATCTATACGGCGCGCCAGCAGCGGGTAATCGGCTCAGCGGGCAACTGTATGTGCGTCCGCTGCGCGAGGCCGTGGCCAGCTTGCCCGGCTACCAGTTTGGCTCGATCAATGAAGAAGAGTTGAGTCAGGACCTCGACCTCGACGAGACCGTGCTGGATGCCGAGGGTCTGGCCACGCTGACGGTTGCCAGCAAGTGGAGCGCGGCTAAGTCGCCGCTGAAACTGATCGTGCAGGCCAGCTTGCAAGAGTCGGGCGGGCGGCCGATCACCCGGCGCATCGTGCAGCCCGTGTGGCCGGCCGAACAGTTGCCGGGCCTGCGTGCCTTGTTTGACGGGGAAGAAATCGACAGTAACGGCTTGGCCGAGTTCGAGGTGCTACTGGCCGACCCGCAAGGCAATAAATTGGCCGCCGAGCAATTAAAGGTGCGCTTAATTCGCGAGCGTCGCGACTACTACTGGAACTTCTCATCTAGCGATGGCTGGAGTTATCACTACAACGAGAAGTACCTGAACCTCAGTGAAGAGAACGTCACTGTCGCTAAGGACGGTACGGCTAAAGTCAGCTTCCCCGTGGAGTGGGGCCCGTATCGGGTTGAGGTAGAAGACCCGAGCACCGGCATGCTCAGCAGCCTGCGTTTCTGGGCCGGCTACCGTTGGCAGGACAATACCGACGGCGGCGCGGTGCGTCCCGATCAAATCAAATTAGCCCTAGATAAACCGGCCTATAACAATGGCGACACTGCCACTGTGACCGTTACCCCGCCTGCCGCCGGTAGAGGTTATCTGCTGGTGGAGTCGGCCGACGGCCCGCTATGGTGGCAAGAAATCAGCGTACCTGCCGAGGGCAAAAGCTTCGAAATTCCCATCGCCAAAGAGTGGGCGCGGCATGACTTGTATATCAGTGCGCTGGTGATTCGTCCCGGTGAGCGCAAGGCTAATGTCACCCCGAAACGGGCGGTAGGTTTACTGCATTTGCCCCTGGAGCGTGCGCCGCACAAGCTGGCGCTAAGCCTTAGCGCGGTGGAGAAAATGCGCCCCAATCAACCCCTGAAGGTCAAGATCAAAGCCCTCAATGCTGATGGCTCCGTGCCCAAGCAGGTGCAGGTGCTTCTGGCTGCCGTGGATGTGGGGATTTTGAATATTACCGACTACGCCACCCCCGACCCGTTTGCCGCGTTCTTTGCGCGCAAGGCCTACGGCGCCGACCAGTTGGACGTGTACGGGCAGTTGATTGAAGCCGGCACAGGGCGTATCGCCAAGCTGGCGTTCGGTGGCGATGCTGCGCTGGCCAAGGGCGGCAAGCGCCCAGACAGCAACGTGCTGATTGTTGCGTTGCAGGCGGCGCCGCTGACCCTGAATGCTCAGGGTGAAGGCGAAGTCAGCCTGAATATTCCGGACTTTAATGGCGAGCTGCGCTTGATGGCGCAAGCCTGGAGCGACGACAGCTATGCCATGGCCGAGGGCAAAACCGTAGTGGCCGCGCCTTTGGTGGTGGAGCTGTCGGCCCCACGCTTTTTGGCCGGTGGCGACGAAACCAGCATGGCGCTGGATGTCAGCAACCTGTCGGGCCGCGAGCAGCGCCTCGATGTGCAGCTTACGGCCACTGGCCAACTGAGCTTGGCCAACACGCCGGGCGAGCAGGTGGCGCCGCTGTTGTTGGCGGTAGGCCAGCGCAGCACCCTAAAAATTCCGGTGCGCGCCCTCGGTGGCTTCGGGCAGGGCACGTTAAAAGTACAGGTTAATGGCCTGCAATTGCCCGGCGAGGATCTGCCGCCACTCAGCCGCGAATGGAACATCGGCGTCCGTCCGGCGTACCCAGCCAAGTTGCAGAGTTTCCGGGCGGTGCTTAAGGGGGATGGCTGGAGCTTACCGGCGGGCACTCTCGAACAGTTCGAAGTGGCTGGGCGTGAAGCCTTGCTGGCGCTGTCGAGCAAACCACCGCTAAATCTGGCCGAACACATCCGTGCGCTCAAGGCGTATCCCTATGGTTGCCTGGAGCAAACCACCAGCGGCATGTATCCGTCGCTGTATGCCGACGCCGACAGCCTTAAGCGCTTGGGTATTAACAGTGAGCCAGCCGAACAGCGGCGCAAGTCGATCGAACTGGGCATTGAGCGTTTGCTGAGCATGCAGCGTTACAACGGCAGTTTTGGTTTGTGGGGCGCCGACAGCGATGAAGAATATTGGTTGACCGCCTATGTCACCGACTTCCTTGCTCGCGCTCGCGAGCAGGGTTTTGGCGTGCCGGCCGAGGCGCTGAAAAAAGCCAACGAACGGCTGTTGCGCTACCTGCAAGAACGCAATTTGATCGACGACGGCTACAGCAGCAATAGCGGGCAAACCCGTTTTGCGGTGCAGGCTTACGCCGGTTACGTGTTAGCTCGCAGCCAGCAAGCGCCGCTGGGTGCCTTGCGCAGTTTGTATGAGCGGCGCAGCGATGCCCGCTCCGGTTTGCCCTTGGTGCAACTGGCCGTGGCGCTGCAAAAAATGGGTGACCAGCCACGGGCAGACGATGCCTTAAATGCCGGTTTGATGGTTAAACGCGACGACAACCAGTGGTATCACGACTATGGCAGCGTGCTGCGCGATGACGCTTTGATTCTGGCCTTGTTACAAGAACACGAACTGCTACCTCAGCAGCGCGACGAGCGTTTGTTCAGCCTCAGCGATGAGTTGGCCAGTCGCCCGTATTTGTCGACCCAAGAGCGCAATGCGCTGTTCCTGGCCGGCCGTGGTTTGCTGCTTAAGCCGGAGCGCGATTGGCAGGCCGAACTGTCGTTGGCCGGGACTGTTTACCCGCTGAGCAACACCGAGGCCGGCATCAAGCTAGAAGGTGCTGCCTTGGTTGAACCGCTTAGCGTGCGCAATCTCGGTGAGGACAGCCTGTTCCAGCAATTGAGCATCTCCGGTTATCCCGTGCAGGCTCCGCTGCCGGGCGGCGAAAACCTCAGTATCAGCCGCGAATACCTAGGCATGGATGGCCAGCCGTTGGACATTATGGACTTGCACAGTGGTGATTTGCTGCTGGTGCACTTGATCGTCGAGGCCGAGCAACGGGTGCCAGACGCTTTGCTAGTCGATCTGTTGCCAGCGGGTCTGGAGCTGGAAAACCAGAATCTGGGCGACAGTGCCGCCAGCTTGCAAGATGCCACTAGCGAGATCAAAGAATGGCAGCAGTCGATGCAAAACAGCGCGCCCAAGCATCAAGAGTTCCGCGCTGATCGCTACATTGCCGCGCTGGATGTTCCAAGTCGGGGCCGCCAGCACTTGCTGTATCTGGCCCGTGCGGTAACGCCTGGCAGCTATCGGGTACCGCCGCCGCAAGTGGAGTCGATGTATCGGCCAAGCTGGCAAGCGATCGGTGCCGCGCCTGAGCGCATGCGGATCAAAGCCCGCTAGGCCAAACGCCTGCCCGCCGCACCAGTGCGGCGGGCAGGCTGGTGTCGATTTAGATGATCAACATGCTCAGTAGCCATAAACCCAGTAACAGCAACAAGCTACCGGCAATAAAGCTGCTGCGCATAAACGCGCGTACGCCGCGATACAGCAAAAACAGCCCGAGCAGCAGCACGCTCAAGCTGAGCAGTGATGGGGTGATGCCCAGCGTGCGCGACAAGCCGCCAATAAAGGCGCTGCTGGCTGAACCCAGCAACCCAAAGGCGCCGCTCAAACTGTCGACTATCCAGCGAATGACGGTGCCGAGGACCTGACCGAGTCCATCGAAAAAACCTGTTAGTAGCATCTTAATATCCCGTAAAGGCCGCGTGGCATAAGCGTTGGTCGGTTGGCAGGAGTGCCGTACGGTTAGTGTAACGATTTGTCCACGGCAGTAACGCAAAGCCGTATGGCCGTAGGTTTTATGGAGTGGGATATGGCGTGGCAACATCGGGCGGCAAGAACTGCTGATCTGGCGCAGGCAACTGCTCGCGCCAGCCGCACGCTCGGCCTGCGCGTATACCGTCGCTGGCGCAGTGGTAAGCCGCTGCAGCGTTGGGCTGTGGCGCTATTGTTGGCTATGTCGTTGTTGCTGCTGGCATTGCGTACGGCCGATTGGCTGTGGCCATTACCCTTGCCGCAGGACGATCAGGCCCGCGTGGTGCTGGCTGCAGATGGCACGCCGCTGTGGCGCTTTGCCGATACCGATGGTGTGTGGCGTTACCCGATCACGCCCGAAGAGGTCGCTCCCGAATACCTAGAAGCCTTGCTGACCTATGAAGACCGCTGGTTTTATCAGCATCCCGGCGTTAACCCGTTGGCCCTAGTTCGCGCGGTTTGGCAGAACCTCAGCGGCGGGCGAGTGGTGTCTGGGGGTAGCACGTTGTCGATGCAGGTGGCCCGCCTGCTAGCCCCGCATCGCCGCACCCTCGGCGGCAAACTGCGCCAGCTGTGGCGCACCCTGCAGTTGGAATGGCATCTGTCTAAGCGAGACATTCTCACCCTGTATTTAAACCGTGCACCTTTCGGCGGCACCTTGCAGGGCGTGGCTGCTGCCAGTTGGGCCTACTTAGGTAAACCACCTAGCCAGCTGACTCGCGCTGAAGCGGCGCTGCTCGCGGTGTTGCCGCAAGCACCCAGCCGCTTACGGCCGGATCGCCACCCGCAGGCAGCGCAAGCGGCCCGGGATAAAGTGCTTAAGCGCTTGGCGGCTTTTCAGCGCTGGTCACCGACAGCCATCCGCGAAGCCCTCGAAGAGCCGGTGCTGCTGGCGCCCCGGCAGGCGCCGCATCTGGCACCGTTGCTGGCACGGCGGCTGAATACGCCGGGCAGTCCGGCGTTGATTCGTAGCACTCTCGATGCCGCCTTGCAGCGCCGTCTAGAAGACTTGTTGTTGGGTTGGCGCGCGCGCTTGCCGGAATACAGTTCAGCGGCAATCGTGGTGGTCGAACACGACAGCATGGCGGTGCGGGCTTATTTAGGTTCGGTGGACATTAACGACGCCCGCCGTTTTGGCCATGTCGATATGGTCA
>JBBKVZ010000370.1:0-6516 GCA_037968715.1 Pseudomonas sp. | reverse complement strand
TTGTGTTTTTGGGTGACTTGCGTTGCACTGAAATACCAAGGCTTGAGCTCGCTGAACGCGGTCATCTTCATCAGGTCGGTATTGGCGTCGCCGACGAAAACGGTGCTGGTCACGGCGGAGGTGCGGTAAGCCTCGAAAATTACCCCTTTGCTCTTCAGTGTGCTGACATAGCTGCGGCAGACCGCGCCAGTCCACTGGTTACTGAGCCAGCTCTTGGCGTTTTTGGAGTAGAAGGGGTCGAGCAGGGCTACGCGCTTAGGCAGCAGCTTGCTGTTGATAGTGCCAGCGGTGACTGCATCGCTGATTTTCTTGCTCACCACGATGGCGAGTTGGTTGCCCAGCGAGTGGCCGAGGATGCGGATATTGCTGCCGGTATAACCGGCCATGTTGTCCTTGTAGCTTTTGAATAACAGGTCGCCCACTGTTTGCGTGGGGCCGTTGGTATAGGTGCCACTGCTGTTGCGCCAACGCATGGCACGCGGGCCGCTGGTGCTCCAGATTTTGGCTTCGGCGTCGGTGACTTCACCTTCGTCAGCAAACTGGTTCCAATACATCACGCCGACGTTGTAGCCGCCGCGTAGCCAGCTATCTGCCAGGTCCAAGTTCGGGCCTCCGGCATCGTTGCGGTTGAAGGTTTCGCGGTTTTTATTCTGCGATGAACCCTGCTGCCAGCCATGAATATAGATCAGCGTCGGCTTGCTAGGGTTGTAGTAACTATTGCCTTGACCGGGCACGGCCTTTTCCCAACTGTCGCCATAGCCAAACCAGTACAGGCCATAGTCGAGGTTGTTGAAGGTGGAGTCGGGGAACACGCCGGTAGCGGCGTGTAACAGCGAGGAAAAGCAAAGCAAACAGAGTACGAAAAGCTTGCGCATCGTGGACGTCCCTAATGTTGTTATTGTGTTGGGGCGCGCCAATTTGGCTGAGAGTTAGTGGGTTTGTCCAGTCTTTAGTTAGGGGTTGGGCGCCGAGGGCTCTAGCTCGCGATTGGCCTCCAGTAATTTCAGCTTGGGATCATTAAATAGCGCGAATTTGCGCTTGTTAGCGATCCGCTAATCGTCGACCTATTCGTCCGAGCCTGCGTGGTTAGTAGCCTGCAGCTGCTCTTATGGATTGCTGCGTTAAGCGTTTGTAGCTGGGTGCATTTTTGCAGTCCGTGGTTGGTCTGCTGCAATAGCCTGCGCGGCAAAAGCGCTTTGCGTTTTCTAGCGCATCGCGAACCTTGGTTTGCGGATGGCGGGTTACTGCGACCTAACCTTGGGCCAGTTACTGGGCAATCATTTGCCTGTCAGCATCGTCGTGCGGAGTTATCTATCTACAAGGGGCTTTAAGTGCGTGCAATGATTCGCTGTGGTGCTGTGACTCTAGGGTTGTTCGGGCTGTTGCAGGCGCCTGTGCAGGCGGTTGAAAACGGCAGTTTACTGGCCAGTGTGAATACCCAACGACTGCAGGTCTATCAGTTACAGACACTGTTTCATCTGCTCAGTCTGGAGGAGGGAACTACTCGTGTGGCGGTGGAGTTGCAGTCGAGCGCAGAGCAGTTTGCCGAGCAATTTGAACAGTTAGATGAACTGAGTGCCGGGCAAGGCTTGGATGCCGAGGTGGCGACGCTGCAAATAGAGGCGCGGCGTTTTAAGCAATTGGCGCTGTCCAATGAGGTGCGCAGCCAAGGTTTTGTCGACCTGCACACGCAAAATGATCTGTCCGCTAGCGGCGGCGCTTTGACGCTGGGTTATGGCAATTTGTTGAGCAAGTTACAGGCCCAGGGTCAATTGAGCGATGCACTGCAAGAGCAAGCCATTTTGATGCAGCAGATCGCTGCCGGTTATATCCGGGAAACCAGCAGCCTAGATGGTGGTGGGAGCGTTTACGACAAAGCCCGCGATCTGGAGTTGCCGGTGGATAAACTGGCGCTGCAGTTCCGCCAACAATTGACTGCTCTCAATCAGCAATACGCCGGGCAAGCCGAGGTCAAACAGCGCTTGCATAAAGTGACCAGTAATTGGCAGTACATTGAGAAATCACTGCTCAATTACAAAGAGAAAGCCGTGCCTCTGGTGGTCGTGCGCAGCAGCAATAGCATCGTCGCTAACCTGTTTGCTTCTGTTGCGCTCGAGTCGGCTCAGTAAACTTTGTAGGCGGGTGGCGGCGAACCAAACCACGCCGTGCAGCCGCCGTGGATTGCCGTCGCCGGTCTGATTAAGCGCGAGCGCGCCGCTCTTATTTGTGTGCCTGCCTATACTCCCAGTAACTACCTAGGGGAGTGCGTTTGTATGTTCGCCATCATGCAAGCTGCCGGGCTTGAGGCGCTGCACTTAGCGCAAGATCCACACACCGGCCTGCAGGCCATCATTGCCATTCACAACACCCGCTTAGGCCCGGCGCTGGGCGGCTGCCGCTATTTAGCGTATCCCGACAGTCAGAGCGCGGTTGCCGATGCGGCGTTGTTGGCTAAAGGCATGAGCTACAAAGCAGCGTTAGCCGGCTTGCCGTTTGGTGGCGGTAAAGCGGTGTTGCTGCGCCCCGCCCATGTGCTCAGTCGGGCGGCTTTGTTTGAAGCTTTCGGGCGGGTTATTGAAAGTCTAAACGGTCGCTATATCAGCGCCGTAGACAGCGGCACCTCGGCGGCCGACATGGATTGCATCGCCCAGTACACCCAGCATGTCACCAGTACTACGGCGGCCGGGGACCCCTCACCACACACTGCCATGGGCGTGTTCGCCGGGATTCGCGCCAGTGCCATGGCCCGTTTGGGCAGTGCTGATTTGCACGGCTTGCGGATCGCCGTGCAAGGCCTTGGTCATGTGGGCTATGCGTTGGCCCAGCAACTCGCTGCCGCCGGGGCCGAGTTGCTGGTCAGTGATCTGGATGCGGGGCGTGTGCAGTTGGCGGTTGACGAGTTTGCTGCGCATGCAGTGAGTGTTGAGGCTCTGCCGAGTAGCCCCTGCGATATTTTTGTGCCCTGCGGTTTGGGCGGCACGCTCAACCCACAGACGGTGGCGCAGCTGCACTGCGCGGTGGTGGCGGGGGCGGCCAATAATCAGTTGAGCAGCCCCGAGGTTGCCGATTTGCTGGAGGCCCGGGGGATTCTCTACGCGCCGGATTACGTGATCAATTCCGGCGGATTAATTTATGTCGCCCGCCAACATCAGGGCGCAAGCCTTGCAGAAATTACCGCGCAACTGGCGCAAATTGGCCGGCGGCTGACCGACATTTATGCCCATGCCCAGGCGGAAAAACGCTCGCCGGCGCGGGTGGCCGAGCAGCTCGCCGAGCGCGTGCTGTACCCGCGTTAGCACTGGCGAAACGGCGTTAACGCGCAGCCGCTGGCGCTGCGACAGTTGCTGGCGACGCTATTCAGGTTGCCTGTTGAGGAGGGTCATCATGCCCAAACAGATCGACGTGCCTTATACCCGTTTTCTTGACCCTGCTGGGGTGCCGATTGGCCCATTGCCGGCGTGGACGGCAGATACGCATTTACTGGTGCAGCTCTATCAACATATGCAGCTGAGCCGATTATTTGACCTGAAAGTGGTTGCTCTGCAACGTACCGGACGCATCGGCACCTATGCGCCTTGCTTGGGACAGGAGGCGATAGGTGTGGCTGTGGGTAGCCTTATGCGCCCTGAAGATGTGCTCGTGCCGTATTACCGTGACACCGCCGTGCAGCTGTTGCGTGGTGTGCGCATGGACGAAATCTTGCAGTACTGGGGGGGGGATGAGCGTGGAAACTACTATGCCAACCCAGCGGCAGCGGAGGATTTCCCGCTCTGCGTACCGATTGCCACCCAAGCTTTGCATGCGTGCGGGGTAGCCAGTGCGTTCAAAATTCGCGGTCAGCAGCGCGTGGCAGTAACCACCTGCGGCGATGGCGCTACCAGCAAAGGCGACTTTCTTGAGGCGCTGAATCTGGCCGGCACCTGGCAATTGCCGGTGGTGTTTGTGGTGAACAACAATCAATGGGCCATCTCGGTGCCCCGGCGCCTGCAGTGCGGCGCGCCCACGCTGGCGCAAAAGGCCATCGGAGCCGGTTTTGCCGGCGAGCAGGTGGACGGTAATGACGTACTGGCGGTTTACGAGCGCATGCAACATGCCCTGGAGCATTGCCGTCATGGCAAGGGCCCGGTGTTACTGGAGTGCCTGAGTTACCGCCTAGGTGACCACACCACCGCCGATGATGCCAGCCGTTACCGGCCCAATGAGGAGGTCAAACAAGCCTGGCAGGAAGAACCGATCAAGCGTCTACAGGCCTATTTGGCTGGCCAAGGGCTGTGGGATGAGGCGCGTGAACAAGCGCTGATTAGCGCCTCGCAACTTCAGGTGCAGGAGGCGGTTGCGCGCTACGAGGCGCTCGATACTCAGCCCGCAATGGCGGCGCTGGAATTTGTTTATGCGCAATGGCCGCAAGCCTTGGCTGACCAGCGCGAACTGTTGCTTGAGCGTGCGCTACGTCGCGCCGCGCCCAGCTCAGCGGTTGAGGCGCACGCGGGAGGTGCCACGCATGACTGAGCAGAAGAAAGAGAGCAGCCAAATTACCTTGCTCGAAGCGGTTAATTTGGCCTTGCACCGAGCCATGCTCGAAGACCAAAACGTGGTGTTATTGGGCGAGGATGTTGGCGTCAATGGTGGGGTGTTTCGGGCCAGCCAGGGTTTGCGCGAGCGGTTTGGCTTTAAGCGGGTGTTGGATACGCCGCTGGCCGAAGCGATGATCGCCGGTGTGGCGGTAGGCATGGCGGCGCAAGGCCTAAAGCCGGTGATGGAAATCCAGTTTCTCGGTTTTATCTACGCCGCCATGGAACAGTTGGTCTCCCATGCCAGTCGCCTGCGTAACCGCACCCGTGGCCGTCTCAGTTGTCCGATGGTGGTGCGCAGTCCCATGGGCGCAGGCATTCGTGCGCCGGAACATCACAGTGAAAGCACTGAAGCGCTGTTTGCGCATATTCCCGGTTTGCGCGTGGTGATTCCCTCTTCGCCGGCGCGGGCCTATGGCTTGTTGCTGGCAGCGATTGATGACCCGGACCCAGTGATTTTTTTAGAGCCGACGCGGCTGTACCGGATGAATCCGCAAAGCGTGCTGGACGACGGCAAGCGCTTGCCTTTGGACAGCTGCTTCACCCTGCGTGAGGGCACTGAGCTAACGCTAATCAGCTGGGGCGCGAGCATCCATGAAACCCTGCAGGCGGCCAGCGCCTTGGCCTTGCAGGGGGTTTCTGTAGAGGTGATCGACGTGGCCTGCGTCAAGCCGCTGGACCTCGATACCTTGGAGGCCTCGGTGCGCAAAACCGGTCGCGCAGTAATAGTGCATGAGGCGCCGCGCTCTTGTGGGGTTGGCGCGGAGATCGCGGCCAGCTTGTATGAGCGGTTGTGGGTAGACCTACAGGCGCCGATTTTACGGGTTACCGCGCCGGATATTCCGCCACCCCTGTACCGCTTAGAGCAACTCTATATTCCAGCGGTGGAGGATATTCTGGTGGCCTGCAACAGCTGCTTGAATTACAGCTAAAGCAACCCTGTGGAGGGCGTGGCATGAAGTACTTCAAATTGCCGGATTTAGGTGAGGGCTTGCAGGAGGCTGAAGTCGTCGAATGGCATGTGCAGGCTGGCGATACGGTTAAGGCCGATCAGTTGTTGGTGTCGGTGGAAACCGCCAAGGCGATTGTTGATATTCCCGCGCCCTACGACGGTGTGGTGGTTGAAATCTTTTGCGCGGCCGGCGGCATCTTGCATGTTGGTGAGCCCTTGCTGGCCTATGCCGGTGAGGAGAATGGCACCGTGGTCGGCCGTCTAGACAGCGGCAGCAGCACTGAAGTCGACAGTTTTTACGTGGGGGCGGCGCCCTCAACCCGCGCCTATGCAGGGCCGCAAGCCACGCCAGCGGTACGCCAATTGGCCAAGCAGTTGGCGGTTGATCTGCAGGGGCTGAGCGGCTCGGGCGCTGGCGGTTTGATCAGCCGCGCCGATGTTGAGGCCGCCGCGCAAGCCGCCCAAGATAAATTTGGTGGCGAGAAGCTGCGCGGCGTGCGGCGCAGCATGGCAATCAATATGACCCGCTCGCATGCCGAGGTGGTGCCGGTGACGCTGTATGGCGATGCCGATTTGCATCGTTGGGGTAAGGCTCGTGACCCACTGATTCGTCTCGGCCAAGCGATTGCCGTGGCCTGCAAAGCCGAGCCGTTACTGAATGCTTGGTTCGATGGCAAAACCCTAGCGCTAAAACTCTGTACGCAGCTTGATCTGGGGATTGCCGTGGATACCCCGGATGGCTTGTTTGTGCCGGTGCTGCGCGATGTTGCCGCGCGCACCGCCGCCGACCTGAAGGCCGGTATGCAGCGCTTACGTGCCGACGCCAAAGCGCGCACCATTCCGCCGCAGGAGATGCTGGGCGCGACTATTACCCTGTCCAATTTCGGTACTTTATTTGGTCGTTACGCCAATCCCATTGTGCTGCCGCCGCAAGTGGCGATTATTGGCTCCGGTGGTATTCGTGAAGAACCGGTGGCTTGGCAGGGGCAGGTG
>JBBKVZ010000369.1:0-5517 GCA_037968715.1 Pseudomonas sp. | reverse complement strand
GGATAGTTTTCGTCGAAGTGGTGACCGCCGGCTAGCTGCAAGTTTTGCTCGCGCGCTTCGGGCAGGGTGCAGCCACTGATGGCTTTATCCGCAACGCCGTAGACGCACAGCAGCTTTTGCTGGGGAATGCGGCTTAACTCTGGGGCGATCGGCGCTTCTTGCCCAGCCTGGCCGAGCCAGCCCTGCACTTCAATCTGAAAGCTGCCGATGCGCGCCAAGGCCAGCAATACAATGGCCTGGACATCCTGCTGGTCACTGGTGGGCAGGCGGTTATACCGGGCGGGCAGTACGTCGGCGCCAAATGAGTAACCAGCCGGTACAAAGTGTTTGGTCGCCCATTTCTGTCGATACAACTGCGAGACCAGATGCGTGCGACTGTGTTTGAGTACATTGAAACCGGCTATAACCGTCATCGGCGTCACAGCACGCTCGGCTATATCAGCCCGGAAACCTTCGAGGCCCGGATAAGTGCTTAACAGTGTGTCCACTAAAACTGGGTAAGATCAGGATTTTTGCCTGCCACAGTTGCCCTATTGGGCATCACAGACCTCGTTTCGATTGGGGATAAGAGTGAGGGGTGCTGATTAAGTTTCTAAGGCATGTGGCGTGGCAGGCTCAAATCTCGCGCACAAAAAAGGCCACTTTAATAAGTGGCCTTTTAATGTTTGGTTGCGGGAGCAGGATTTGAACCTACGACCTTCGGGTTATGAGCCCGACGAGCTACCAGACTGCTCCATCCCGCGCCGGCAATTCTACTGATCTGAGCGCATGTGTCAATCTTTAAATCATAAAAAAGGGTTTTAGGTCAGATGCTTAGCGCGGCGAGTAAGTCTTTTTCGGTGTTTCTCGGCTTTTAGTTTCTATGTAGGTGCGCTGGTTCAAGTGGCGTGCCGGTGTTTTTGTGGTGAGCGCGGGTATGATGCCGGTCGGTCGCGGTGCATCAGGGTGGTGCGGCTGGTTCTTTATGTATGGCTAGGTTCTCGGTAAAAACTGCAGGTTATGAGCTCAAGAAAAATCGTTCACGTGGATTGCGACTGTTTTTATGCCGCCATTGAGATGCGTGACGACCCTCGTCTGGCGAATAAGCCCTTGGCCGTGGGCGGTAGCGCCGAGCGGCGCGGGGTGATTGCCACCTGTAACTACGAGGCGCGGGCGTTTGGCGTGCATTCCGCGATGCCGTCGCGGCAGGCGCAAAAGCTGTGCCCTGATTTGCTTATCGTCAAGCCGCGGATGGATGCCTATAAGGCCGTGTCGCAGCAGATTCACGCGATTTTTGCCGACTACACCGAGATTATTGAGCCGTTGTCGCTGGATGAAGCCTATTTAGATGTGTCGGACAGCCCGCATTTTGCTGGCAGTGCCACGCGCATCGCCCAGGAAATTCAACGCCGGGTCGCTCGCGAATTGCATATCACCGTGTCAGCCGGCGTTGCGCCAAACAAGTTTCTGGCCAAAATCGCCAGCGAGTGGCGTAAACCCAGCGGCTTGTTTGTTATCACCCCCGCGCAGGTGGATGAGTTTGTGCAAGCGTTGCCGGTAAAAAAGCTGCATGGCGTCGGTAAGGTGACCGCGCAGCGCATGAGTCGCTTGGGCATTCACACCTGCGCCGACTTGCGCGAGCGCAGCAAGCTGGTTTTGGCGCGTGAGTTCGGTAGTTTTGGTGAGCGGCTTTGGGGCTTAGCGCGCGGCATTGATGAGCGCGCCGTGCAAGTTGATAGTCGTCGGCAAAGCCTGAGTGTGGAGCACACCTATGATCAAGATTTACCGGATTTGAGTGCCTGCCTGGCCCAGTTGCCTACATTGCTGGCCGAACTCGGCGTGCGCCTGCAGCGACTTGAGCAGCAGTACCGTGCTGGCAAGCCGTTTGTGAAGCTAAAATTTCATGATTTTAGCCAAACCAGCATTGAGCAGGCCGGCGCCGGTCACCAGTTGGACAGCTACCGTGTGCTGCTGAGCGCCGCTTTTGCGCGGGCCAATAAGCCGGTGCGCTTGATCGGTGTGGGGGTGCGCTTGTTGGATTTACACGCCAGCCATGAGCAACTTGAGCTGTTTGTGCGTTAAGCCGCTTGCGGCGCGAAGCTTAAGTTGGCGATAGGCGTGATGTCTGCTGCTAGCTGAGCGCTAACCGCTAGCGTAGCGTCAGCTAGCGGTTAGTCTGGCGGCTTATTCTTTGGCGGGGTCTAAGCGCAGCGGTTTGCCTTCGGCGGGCCAGAGGCGCAGTTGTTCTTCGCTGGAAAAATCCCAGCGCTGCACTTGGCTGAGCACCGCAAAAAAGGCTTGTTCCTGGGCCATGACCGACGGCTCACACATCTTACGGGTGCTGCCTAGTTGGCTGAAGCTGAGTTTTTCTGCTGCGAGGCTGTAGGCGGCAAACCAGTGATTGCAGCCACCATTGCCATAGGCGCGGCCGTCTTCACCTAAGATCAGGGTTGGATGGCTGTGATGCAGGCGCGGCTTACCGCTGATCCATTCTGCTTGATAAACGCGCTCGTTGACTGGCTGCAAAGGTTCGCTGCTGCAGCCCAATAGGCTGGCGGCCACCAAAGCGATGCTCGGTTTGAGTACTAATCCCGCCCTCATGCCGCAGGCTCCTGACATTTCGGGCAGCGATGCTGTGTGGCCACCGTTAGCCAGCCCAATTCTTGAATGCGCGCTTGTGCGGCGGGTGCCTGCGCTTTTTTACCTAGGGCGCCATCTACGGCAAACTCGAAGTCGAGCACGGTTGTGCAGCTGTCGCACTTGACCTGCCAATTGAGAATCGACAGCTCGCCGAAAACTGGCCCCTTGGCCACGGCCACCCATCTTCCGGGTGGGCTGATCAGGCGGCGAACCTTGTCCACCTCTAGGCGCAGGCATAAGTCACGGCTGCCTTTGAGGGTGACCAGTAGGGTGTCACCGCTAAGAATCGAGCCACCATTTCCGGTGACTTGATAGCGGCCGGGCGCTAAGGCGCGGCATTCGCTGAGGGTGTGCTGAGGGTTAAGTAAAGAGTAACGGAAGTCGTGTTCGGCCATGGTTGAGTCAGTTGCGCCAGAGTCAGGGTAATCAAGGCGGGCATCCTAACATGCGGCAGATTAAAGCCATGCATCAGTGCGCGGTATTGCCCGCTGCAGCATGGTGTACAAATATGCGGCTGCGGCCAAAGCAGGCAGTTTTGCCGCGTGATGCTGCAGGTGTGTGCTGGGCAGGCCCGGTCTTACGCGCTTGCGACTGGGGTAAATCGCAGGCAAAGAAAAGGGCGCTATAAAGCGCCCTAAAATGACCAATGGAGTAAGTCCATAATTAAGAGTCTGGCCAAGACCGATTAGTTCACGGCTGTTGAAAATTAATTGCGGCCAATAAACCTCAGCGCCGAGGCAGTAAGGTTAGCCGTTGCTTGCCATACACGTGATCGAGGTTTTTCGCCTGAAACGGGAAGCTCATATAGCGCCCTTGTTGCCATGCCTGAATGCCGTCGGCGTAGTGCTCACTGGCGGGATTGCCCGATTGCCCGGAGCTGTTCAGGCCGATCAGCGGCTCGTCACGACTGAAGTCGACAACAATGCGCATGGCCGGAATCAGCCAGGTATTAAAGTCCTGACCCCAGTGGTAGGCCGAAACGTTCAGGGTGCTGTGATCGCCGCCGGCAGGGTAGGGGCCACGGTCTAGGTAGCTTTTAATCGCACCGATGGCTGCTTGTTGGCTGCTGCTCATGTATTTGGCCATTTGGGTGGTTTCAGTCGCCCACGTGTAGGTGTGCAGCTTGCCCCATTGCCAGGCTAGGCGATCACTGCCTAAGTGACTCTCACAGAAGGTGATGGCAGCGGCCAGGCTGCGGGCCAAAATGGCCGGTTTGTCTTCTTTGCTGGGCGTGCCAAGGTCGTCCCAGAACGGGCTGTCATCACGGCCGAGCAGGTGGTCCGCTTGGGCGGAGTATGAGAGGTCGGCGGTTTCGACGAAGGCTTGCCAGGCCGGCGTCTCGGTGCCGCCCAGTTCGTCAGCAAAGGTTAGGCGGGCACTTTCGGCTAAAAATGCACCGTATATGGCGGCATCTGCCGAGGTGGCGCTGAGTTTGCCGTCAAATGCCTGAAGGCGTTTGAACGCTTCTTGGGCCTTACTGCGCTCATTGGCAGGCAGGGCGTTAATAGCCTGTTGCAGGGGTTGTTGCATACCTGGGTCGACAAACATGCTTTGCAGCTTGCCGACAAACAGTGAGGTTTGGTCGTACTGCATGGCAATCATGCTTTGTTGATCGTGCTTGCCGGTGCCAGCCAGTTGCGCGATGCGTTCTGCACGCTCCGGGTAGTACCAGGAGTTAGACAATTGCATGCCATAGCCTTGCGGCACGCTGCGCTGATTGGCGCTGCCGAGCCAGCCTTGCGCAGGGTCCTGGTCGTAGGGGTGGAGCATTGGGTCGGCAAAGCCATCCCAATCATAAGTGCCGTCCCAACCCGGTGATGGCAGCAAACCACGGCCCGCACGGCGGTTGGGAAAGCGCCCGGTGACTTGCCAGCCAATGTGCTGGGCGTCGGCGAACAGCATATTTAGCGGCATGGCGCGAATTTCGCGGCTAGCCGTAAAGGCTTGGTCAAGGTTTTGTGCGCGCGACAGGTTAAAGAAGGCGTCGAGGCTTTTGTCTGCTTCAAACTGCGTGGTTTGCAGTGCTAGGCCATAACCGCTGCTCAGCGGCAGGGGTTGCAGCATATGTTTACGCTCGCCTAAAACACTATTGAGCAGTGGCCCATGACGGGTCTCATAAATGGTTTCGCGAATGGGTGTGGCGCCTTTAATAAAAAAGGTTTCGCTGCGCGCCCGTGCGGCCAGCCATTTGCCGTCGGCAAGGTAATAAGGTTGGCGGTTTTGCAGTTTTATTTTTTCCAAGAATAGGTCTTGATTGTCACCCATGACCATAGTCATGCCCCACGCCAGTTTGCCGTTAAAGCCAGCGACGATTGCCGGCACGCCAGCAATCGAAACTCCGGCGGCATTAAATTTTGGCGTGCGGATTTGCACGAAATTCCACACCGAGGGCATCGACAGTGGCAGATGGGTGTCGTTGGCCAGCAAGCTTTTACCGCCACGACTGCGTTGTGGTGCGATGGCCCAGTTGTTGGAAGCCGCCACACCGAGCATGTCGAGGCTGGCGATTTGGCTAACGGCATTGTTGATGGCGCTTAGCCCGTTGATCTGGCCGTTGAGTGCTAAACCGCGCAGTTTCTCGGCTTCGTCAAAGGGCAACGGCTCGTCCGGGTAGGTCGGTGTTAGCCAAGCCAGCTTGTCGGCGCCGACTTTTTGCGCCAGCACCAGTGAGGCAATTTCTTCTTGCAGGTTCACCGCCAAGCCGAAGTTCAGCAGGCTGAAGATCAGCGCCGAGTCTTCAGCCTTCCAGTAAGCAGGCTTGTAGCCCGACTCGCTGATATCCATCGGCAGCTTGTCGCGGTATTCGAATAAATAAGCGTTAACCCCGCGGGCATAGACCTCAAAGAAGCGCTTAATTCGCGGCGAGGCATTTTGGTAGAGCACTGCCGAGCTTTGCTT
>JBBKVZ010000368.1:0-3854 GCA_037968715.1 Pseudomonas sp. | reverse complement strand
GGGTGGCGCAAGTGTTCTCAGGTTTTACCCTGGCTGAGCTAAAAGCTCATGTAGACGCACTGATGGCCTACGGCAAGCCGGTGCCAAGTACTTACTACGAAGGCGATGTGGTGAAAACGGTGCAGATCAATCCGCCGAAGATCTTCACCGGGCAAAAAGAATTGATGAACCTGCTGACGAAGAATGGCATCGAGGTGTACATCGTCAGCGCGGCTCATGAAGAGCTGGTGCGTATGGTGGCGGCTGACCCGCAGTACGGTTACAACGTCAAACCGCAGAATGTGATTGGTGTGACCACCTTACTGAAAGACCGTAAGAGTGGTGAGCTGACCACTGCGCGTAAGCAGATCATCGCCGGTAATTACGATCAAAAAGCTAACCTCGGTTTGGAACTTACCCCTTACCTGTGGACGCCTGCGACGTGGATGGCTGGCAAGCATGGCGCGATTCTGACCTATATCGACGAGTGGAAAAAACCTGTGCTGGTGGCTGGCGATACGCCGGACAGCGATGGTTATATGCTGTTTCACAGCGTCGATGTGAGCAAAGGTGGCATCCATTTGTGGGTCAACCGCAAGGATAAGTACATGAACCAAATCAACGCGATGATTAAGAAAAATAGCGCGGCGCAACTGCAGTTGGGTTTGCCGGTAACCGCTGATAAAAACTGGTTGATCGTTACTCCAGAGCAGATTCAATAAATCCTGCTTAGTTTTATCGATCAATAACAAGGGCTGGCGCAGCAACTGCGCCGGCCCTTTTTTTGTTGCGCCGCGCTGCTTTACGGTTTGCGTTTGGCTCCTGCGCAAGCACTTCGGCGCTTTTGGTGAGTCGTGCTGGCACCTCTGGACGCTGCATTGCTCAGCCTCGGCTGCTACCCTTTATTGGTTAAATGCTGCGCGCCGCTAGGCGCCCAATAGCTACTTAGGAGTTGCGAGTGAAGTATTTCTCTACAGTCATTTGTGTGTTGCTGATGGCTTTGCCTGTCGAGGCCTTTGCTTGGTCCAATCACTCGCTCGGCACTGCACTCGCGTTGCGTGATTTACCCGTACTCAAGCAAGCCGCATCAGTCAGCGTAGAACCCTTGGAAAGCTTCTTGCGCAGCGAGGCTGTGGGTTTGCAGGCATTGCTTGATGAGCAAGAAAGCTTCGCCGTAGCCCAGTTCGCGGGCTACCCAGCCCGCCCAGAAGCTTTGCGTTGGCTAGCAGACGGTAGCGATGATCGACAACGCGCTTTTCTGCAGGCGCTGCGGGTGAACCCAGAAATTAAATTAGCCAACTTCGTGCAAGCCTTGCCTAGGTATCCGGGGGAGGGACGTGCGCATTTGAACGGGCAACAAGTGATGGTGTTCAAAGAAACCAGCTTGTGGAATGAGTGGCGCTTTTTGGCAGTAGCTGAAAATGAGTCATTAAACCCAGTGCAGGTGGTTGCCAGTGCTGCCGATGAGCCGGATTACGGCCACGACATTAATTTGTTCAGTGACAATCCTGGTGAAGTGGGCGGCCAGTACAACTTCGGCACGCAGCCTTTTGGTGACGCGCGTTTTTCGTATTCCTCGCAAGCGCCGTTTCACATCGGTTATTACCACGACGATGCCATTATCTTTGCGGCGGGGCCTTTTCTAACCCGCACTTATCCTGAATGGCGCGCTTATCAATATTTTGGCTTGGCCCGTTACGCCTTTGAGCATGGGCATCCGTACTGGGGTTATCGTTTTATGGGCTGGGGGCTGCATTACATTCAGGACCTGACTCAGCCGTATCACGCCAAGGTATTGCCAGGTGTGGATACCAGTGGTTTGCTCTGGACCGCTGCCAAAGATGCCGTTGGCTTTGGTGACGATAAAAAAGCGGCAATTGAGCGGGTGGCAAACCGGCACATGGCGATCGAAAAATATCAGCTCGGTTGGCTGCAACAGCTGCTGCGCGACGGTGAAAGTGCCAGTCCACTGTTGCAGGCTTATGCCGGCACCGGTAAGGATGGCAGTTACCCGGTCTTTGACAGCGGTTATTTACGCAATGTTGTGTCGGCGCAATCGTTTGCGCGCGCCGACCAACTGGATGGCTTGCTTGCTCAGGCGCTGGCTACGGCGCCGGTTGCGCCGGGCTTTAGTGATGGTAATCAGTTGGCGGCAGAGCCTGCGCCAAGCGCCGAGTTAAGTGCTTTGCTGATTGAACTGATCGGTAATTTTGGCGCCCATAGTCGCAACGCCGTACGTGGTACGCTGTTGCCTATCAGCGTAGCGCCCGCCACGGAGGCTCTTTAGCGGCACGTCTGGCTATGTAGTCGAGTATTTAGGCGGGGAATGCGGGAATGCGGGTTTGCTTGCTGGCTCTGTTATGGGGCTTTTGTGTACAGAGCTTTGCGGTAGAAACCTTGCGAATGGGTTTTGCTAGCCATAAGCCTCCGTATATTTTTGAGAATCAGCCGCGCGGCTTGGAATACGACATCGTTGTCGCAGCCCTGAAAAGCGCGGGTTTTCAACTGCTGCCGCCTTACTATGCACCGATGGAACGTCTGCATTTACGGCTTGCGCGCGGCGATCTTGATGCTATCGCCACCACCAGTCCACAAAGTGGCGTGCAGGCGTTCTATTCGGATGCTTACATCGAATACCACAATGTTGCAGTGGCGCTGGCGGCTAGGCACTTGCAACTCAGTAGTATCGCCGACCTGGCAAATTACTCGATCAGCAGTTACCAGCGCGCTCGCTTTCTACTCGGCCCTGAGTTTCAGGCGATGACCGAACACAATCCGCGCTACCGCGAAGAGGCCCAACAGATTGCCCGCAACCGTTTGCTCTATTCCGGGCGGATTGATTTGGTGATCGGCGATCTGCGGATTTTTCAATACTTCAACAGTCAGGTCGCGGATCAGGTCGATGTCAGCCAGCCGATCAGCATTTATCCGCTGTTTGCGCCCACCGCTTATAGCGTCGGCTTTCGCCTTGAACATCAGCGCGACCTGTTTAATCAGGGCTTGCAGGCCATTCGGGCGAGTGGCGAATACCAGCGAATTGAGCAAAGGTACGCGGAGTACTAAGCCTTTGCTCAACGCCCTTGCTCTGCCTTAGTCGTTGTTGCGGTGCTTTAGAATTTTTCTGTCGGGCCCATGTAGCGCCATTCACCCAGTGGCAACTTGGCCATGGGCACGCCGCCTATGCGGATGCGCTTGAGGTTGATCACCTTCAAACCAACGGCTTCACACATATGGCGAATTTGCCCCGGCAGCGGATTTTTCAGGGCGAAGCGCAGGCGCGTTTCGTTCTGCCAGCTGACTTTGCAGGGCATTAATGGTTTGCCACGAAAGTTCAGGCCGTGGGCCAGACGCTTAAGGCCATGCGCAACCAATTCGCCGCTGACCTCGACAATAAATTCCTGCTCAAGCTTATGTACGTCTGTGTTGAGTTTGCGCGACACACTAAAATTTTGCGTGAACACCTGTAGGCCGCAAGCATCGGTGTCCAGCGGCAGGCACAAGGTCAAGCGTTCGAAATGTCGTTGTAGCGGCCGAATCGCCGAAAGGTCCGCTGCCGCCTGAGTGCCTTTGCTGAGCAATTTCAGCGCGTCTTCAGCCAGCATGCCAACCGGCTTGTGCACCACTAGGGTGATGGGCTCTTGCGGGGTGAGCACGGCCTGCGGGTGCAGAACGATCAATTGCTGATCAACTTTGAACTGCGGCTCCTCGATGACTTGCCCGTCCACCGTGACCCAGCCACCTTCGACATAGAGTTCGGCTTCGCGGCGCGAGCAGCCTACTTGTTCGGCGAGGCGTTTAGAGAGGCGAATTGGATCAGTCATGCGGGCAGCCGTTACAAAAGGGGAAGGCTGTATTGTAATCGCCAGCGCCGGCTT
>JBBKVZ010000367.1:0-15931 GCA_037968715.1 Pseudomonas sp. | reverse complement strand
TACTGAACTGGGTCATATCAGTCGCCTGTTGGGGGCTGTGACGACACTGCAAACGCCGCTGTTGGCTGATATGGCACGCCTTGCCAAACAACTCACACTGATTATTGTTGGCCTTGCAGGCCTGGCCTTTACTTTCGGGGTGGGGCTGCGCGGATACAGCGTCAACGAAATGCTTATGGCTTCGGTGAGCTTGGCCGTGGCGGCAATTCCCGAAGGCCTGCCTGCGGTATTAACTATTATCCTCGCCTTGGGCGTGCAACGTATGGCGCGGCGCCGTGCAATTATCCGACGCCTGCCTGCGGTGGAGAGTCTGGGTGCAGTGACCGTTATTTGCTCGGACAAAACCGGCACGCTGACCCGTAACGAGATGACCGTGCAGCAAGTATTCACTGCCGCGCACCAGTACCACGTGGACGGCGTTGGCTATGCCCCCCACGGCAGTATTTATGACGAAAACGCTCAGGCGTGCGATATGGACAGCGCCGATGACTTACGTGAGTTGGCGCGCGCCGGCCTGCTGGCCAACAACGCCAGTCTGTCTCCTGGCGAACCCAACTGGCAGATTAGCGGTGACCCAACCGAGGCCGCCTTGCTGACCCTAGCCGGCAAACTCGGACTACCGACCAGTGTGGAAAAGGCCAACCTTCCACTGCTGGATAGCTTGCCGTTTAGCTCAGAGCGCGGTTGCCTAGCCAGCTTGCACCACGACCACGGTGGTCACGGTCTGATCTATCTGATCGGTGCTCCGGAACGTCTGTTGGCCGTGTGTAACCGGCAGTGGCAAGCAGGCTGTGACGAGCCGCTGAACCTTAAGTACTGGCATGCCATTCTGCAACAGGGTGCCAGTCAGGGCTTGCGCATGCTGGGCTTGGCCCTGCGCACTTTGCCGCAGGTGCAGCATGAGTTGAGCTACGCCGATATTGAAGGCGACTTCGTCCTACTCGGTCTGGTCGGCATGCTCGATCCGCCGCGCGAGGAGGCCATTCGGGCCATTGCCGCCTGTCACGCTGCCGGCATCCAAGTAAAAATGATTACCGGTGACCATGCCTGCACTGCCGCCAGCATCGCCAAGAGTCTTGGCCTAGGAGATGCACCGCCGCTGACCGGGATTGAGCTGGATAACTTGAGTGATACCGCGCTGGATGCACGCTTGCCCACCACCCAGGTGTTTGCCCGGACCAGCCCCAGTCACAAATTACGCCTAGTCGAGCGTCTACAAGCGCTGGGTGAGCGGGTGGCGATGACTGGCGACGGGGTTAACGATGCGCCGGCGCTCAAACGTGCCGACATTGGTATCGCCATGGGCATTAAAGGCACCGAGGTGGCTAAGGAGGCCGCGCAGATGGTCTTGGCCGACGACAACTTTGCCAGTATCACTGATGCCGTGGAAGAGGGCCGGGCGGTGTACGACACGCTGCAGAAGACCATCTTGTTTATTCTTCCCACCAATGGCGGTGAGGCCTTGGTGTTGTTGGTGGCGATTATCTTTGGCCTGACGCTGCCGATCACGCCGCTACAAATCCTCTGGGTCAATATGATTACCGCGGTCACCTTGGCCATGGCCCTAGCCTTTGAGCCCGCTGAAGAGGGCTTGATGCGCCGCCCGCCGCGTAACCCGCGTCTGCCGTTACTCAACGCTGTGCTGCTGTGGCGGACAGTGTGGATTGCTCTGTTAATGACCGCCGCCAGCCTCGGTTTGTTTATTTACAGTCAGTACCTAGGCTGGAGCCTAGACGCCAGTCGCACCTTGGCGGTGAATGCTATGGTCGCTTGTGAGATTGGCTATTTGTTTAATAACCGCAGTCTGTATGGTCCGGCGCATTTTGGCTGGCGTACTAATCCGATGATCTGGAGCATGGTGGTGCTACTGATTGGCTTGCAGCTGGCGCTGACCTATTGGTCGGCGTTACAGGGCCTGTTCGCTACCGCCGACTTGCCACTGCGGGCTTGGGTTTGGTGTTTGCTTGTGGCTATCGGGGTTTGTGCCTTGATCGAATTGGAAAAAAGTTTAATGCGTCGGCGGCAAAAAGCGGCCGACAGTCGAAATACTGGGCAATGACAGGAGAATAACTATGCATAAAGTACTGCTCGCTACCGACGGTTCAGTTCATGCTGCGCGTGCGGCGTCTTATTTGATAAATATGATTGAACAAGACGGCTTGCATTGCACTGAGGGCGATGTGCATGTGCTGAATGTGCAGGCGCATTTACCCACACGACTTAGCCAAACCATGGCGGCGCAGGAACTTAGTGATTACTACAGTCAGCACAGTGACCAAGTGTGCGCAGGAGTAGTGGCGCAACTGCAGCAGGCGGGTATTGCCTTTGTTTTGCACAAGCGCGTTGGCGCCCCTGCCAGCAATATTGTCGCCTGCGCCAGCGAGTTAGGTTGCCAGAGTGTGTTGATAGGTACGCATGGTGCGGGTTTGGCGCTGGGGGTGTTGTTGGGTTCAGTCGTCAGTGAGGTGGTTAAGCTCACCACTGTGCCGGTTACGCTGGTCAAATAAACGTTTAATCCAGCGTTCATGGATGTTCCGCAGGGCAGGCAGAATGAGCTGCTATGCGCGGGCTGGTTTGCCGTTACTCGGTGACTACATCCACTGCTACCAAGGGCAGATTTAATGTAAAGCAGGCTCCTTGGCCAAGGTTGCTGCTGACCTCAATGCTGCCGCCGAGGATGTCCTGTACCAGGTTGTACACAATGTTCAGCCCCAAACCGCTGCCGCCTTGGCCTAGGCGGGTGGTGAAAAATGGCTCGAAAACGCGCTGCAAATTCTCTTCGGCGATGCCAATACCATCATCCGCTACGCATAGCTGTACATGGTTAGTGTGCAACTGAGCGGTGATCTTAATTGTGCCCTGGTCGCAATCGACAAAGGCATGCAGCAGCGCATTATTGATCAGGTTGGTGATTGTCTGTGCAAGGGCGCCGGGGAAACTGTCCATGTGGATTTCTGCAGCGATCGCACATTCAACCCGATGTTTAGTTTTACGCAGAGAGGGGCCTAAGGTTCGGAGGATTTCGCCAACGGTGTCGTGCAGTGAGAATAGCCGGCGTTTCTCACTGGTCTGGTCAACCGCCACTTGTTTAAAGCTGGCGACCAACTCGGCAGCCTGTTGCAGGCCACGCATGAGAATGTCGGCGCCTTGCCGGGTGTTGCTCACAAACTCTTGCAGCTGGCCGCGGGTCATGCCGCTATCAATGTTACGGGCAAATGTTTCCGCGTGGTGTTGCAGGGTGCTGGCCACCGTCAAACTGTTGCCAATGGGCGTGTTTAACTCGTGAGCAATACCGGCTACTAAGGAGCCCAACGATGACATTTTTTCACTGCGGCGCAATTCGCTTTGCGTATCAGTTAGTTGTTTTAAGGCCGTCGACAGCTCGCTGGTGCGGGCCACAACGCGCTGCTCAAGGCTGGTATTGAGGGCGAGTATCTTCTCGTCGTATAGGTTTTTTGCGGTGATGTCGTCATAGGCCAAAATCAACAGTGACTCGTCACGTAGCTTGATGACCCTGCCCCATACTTCGCACAAGATATCGTCTTGCCCGCCGCCGAGCAGCATCCAAGCCCTGCATCGGGTCAGCTCGTTAGTTTGCTGCAAGGTGGTGAATGCATTTTGCCGGTCCTGCAGTGAACGCCACATATCGTGGCTGTCATTGCCAAGAATACTGGCTCGCTCGCGCTTAAATAGCCCCACCCAGGCCGCGTTAACGTCCAGCAACGTCATTTCGGTGTCCATCCGCGAAACCGTCATGGCCACCGGTGATGCGTTAAAAATTGCCGCAAACTTGGCCTGGCTTAGGCCCAGCGCTATTTCGATACGTTGCCGCTCGGCGAGTTCGTGTTGCAGGGCGGTATTTTGTTGTTCGCGTTCTTTGATCAGAGTCGAGAGGTCACAACGCATTTGATCAAGCCCTTGGGTGAGCTGACCAATTTCATCTGCGCGTTGCCAGTGCAGAGGTTCTTCAAGTTCGCCACGGGCAAGCCGTAGCGCTCCCTCTTTTAGTTCGTGTAAGGGGCGAATCATGCGCCGCTCAAATAAGCGCCAAATGAATAAAAAGGAGAATGCGACTTGCGCTAATAGTGCGCAGGCGAGGGTGAGTAAGTCGTTCCAACGCTCGCGTTCAATGTGTGCGGTACTAAATTCGAGTGATAAATAGCCGATTACCGCGCCGTTGTAGTTAATCTCTCGGTTTTCACGCAACAGGCCGATTGTGGGTGTGTCTGCTTGCTGTTTGCTGACGAAAATATCGTGGTATTCATTGCTTACGGTAATTTGGCTGACGTACGGGTTACGCATTACCGCGTCAATTAACTGCGTAGCGACCTCTCGGTCAAAATTCCAAATGGCCACCGCCATACCTTGGGCGAGTACATCGGCCGATTGTTGCATGGGTGCCCGCACGCGCAGCGCCACATCGCGATCAAAGTTGCTGGTTAGTTGCATGTAGGCGAGCACTAATGCCGGCAGCAAAATGCCCACGCCAGCCCCTATAAATAGGGTTTTACGCAACGAGGCTTGGCGCCAGAACAATGGCAAGAACGGCTTTTTTTTAGTCATGGGCAGTGGCTGTTCGCGCATTTATATATTGCCGAGAATTTGTGTTCAATTGCTTGCGTACCCGGCGCCCATGGGTTTGTGGCGAATCGTCTTTGGCCATCAGGCTTTGAGCCTCTTAAGGTTGTATTGGTTGATGGCGGTTGTAATCGGCGAGCTAGCGCTGAGTGGCCAAAGCGTGAGCAAATACATAGTCCGAGGTGAGAGGCGGTGGTTGTAAAAATTGTAGTCAGTTTTTAGCGCTTCGCAGGGTTGCTGATGGCTTTGCTGGGCAGCCTCGGCAGGCAAGTATTTTTTATCCATGCTGTAACGCCACTACGACTTGCTGCTCTATTAAAGTAAGTGAGTTAAAGCGCCTTGAGGTCTGGGCGTTGTTGGCTACCTTGTAAGCGGGCCGGTATATCACTGCGCCTAGACAATTTTTTGGAGAAAAACGGATGACTATTAAATCTAATTCTGGCCTTTCTAGCGCCGCTTTGGTTTTGGCACTGGGCTCTGCACTGACCATGGCAGCCGCACCTATTACTGCGCAGGCGGCTGACAGCGACAAGTGCTTTGGTGTTGCCATGCAGGGCAAAAACGATTGCGCTGCAGGTGCCGGCACTTCGTGCGCAGGCACCTCGAAAAAGGACTATCAGGGCAGCGCCTGGAAGTTAGTGCCAAAAGGCAGCTGCGAACAAACCGTTAGCCCAACTTCGCCTACCGGCTTTGGTCAGTTGACCGCTTTTACTGAAAAAGCCTAAGTGACGTTCATGGGGCGGCCAAGATGAATAGTTATGCAGGTGCTGCCCCGGTATTTAAAACGCCAGCCGCAGGTGCCAATAAGCTACCGGCACGTGCGGGCATTGGCCTAAAGTCCGAGCATTTTCGCGAGATTATCGAGCACAGCCCAGAGATCGGTTTTTTCGAGGTGCATGCTGAAAATTACATGGTGGCAGGCGGTGCCTTTCATCATTTTCTTGGTTTGATCCGTGAGCGTTATCCGTTGTCGCTGCATGGCGTGGGCCTGTCGATTGGCGGTGTAGAGCCTCTCGATGAGGCGCATTTAGATCGTTTAGCGCAATTGCTTGCGCGCTATCAGCCGCAAAGTTTTTCTGAACATTTAGCCTGGTCTAGTCACTCACAGGTGTTTTTTAACGACCTGCTGCCGGTGGCCTATGACTCGGCGACCCTGGCTCGGGTTTGTGAGCATATCGACCGCTTACAGAGCCGTTTGCAGCGGCCAATGCTGCTGGAGAACCCCGCCACTTATGTGGAGTTCGCCTGCTCAAACATGGACGAGGCGCAGTTCATCAGTGCCGTGGTGGCACGAACCGGCTGCGGTCTGCTGCTGGATGTAAATAATGTGTATGTCTCCAGCGTTAATCATCAGCGTGATGCGCTGGCCTATATCCAAGACTTGCCGCTGGCGGCGGTCGGGCAAATCCATCTCGCTGGTTTTGCCGAAGACCAAGATGCCCTCGGCGAGCGCTTGCTGATCGACAGCCACGGCGCGCCGGTCGATCAAGCGGTGTGGGCGCTGTATGGCCAAGTATTGCAGTTAGTCGGGCCGCAGCCGACGTTGCTTGAGCGCGATAATCACGTGCCGGCGTTAAGCCTGTTATTGGCCGAAGCTGCGCAAGCCGAGCAGTTGCTGCAACGCTGTGTAGGCGCGGTGAAGGGGAACGCATGACGATACAGCAGGCTTTTGCCAGCGCTTTACTCGACCCGCAGCAAGCGTGTCCGCCAGGCCTGGTCACGGCTAACGGTTCGGACCCCAGTGCGCGTTTTGCGGTGTATCGCAATAACGTGCTGAGCTCTTTGCGCGATGCACTGGCCAGCAGCTATCCGGTGCTGTGTCAGTTGGTGGGGGATGAATTTTTTCGCGCGATGGCACAAGTCTATGTACAGCAATCACCGCCACGCTCGCCATTATTGGTGAATTACGGCGCTGACTTTGCCGACTTTATCGCAAATTTTGCCCCGGCCAGCAGCCTGCCCTATCTGGCCGACGTCGCACGTTTGGAAATGCTGCGCGTACAGGCTTATCACGCGGCTGATTGCGCGCCGGTGAGCGTCGCGCAACTGGCCGAGGTCATGGCCGAGCCTGAGCATTTGCAAAGCTTGCGTGTGCAGTTACAACCAGCGTTGGCCGTGCTTTTTTCGCCCTATGCACTGGTGTCGTTGTGGGCCGCGCATCACGGGCAGTTAGACATTGCCACAGTGATGCCGTTTAAGGCGGAGCAAGCATTGATTCTGCGCCCGCAATGGGATGTGACTGTGCAGGCCATCAGCCTAGGCTGCGCCGAATTTATTAGCAGTTTGCAACAAGGCCAAACCTTTGGCTTGGCTGCGGCGAATGGCTTTGCCGCTGAGCCGGATTTTGATCTCAGTGCCAGCCTGGCATTGCTGATTCAGCAGCAGGCGATTAGCGCTTTACTGCCGACTACTCACGCTTAACGAGGAAACACCCCATGAACACTGCCGCTATTTCACCTGCTCAACCATTACCCGTGCGTCTAGTGGAGCGGCTGATTGACTTGTTTTCCAGTATCCCCAATAGTCTGCTGGCACTGCTGGCGCGTTTTTCAATAGCTATGGTGTTTTGGCAGTCAGGACAAACCAAGGTCGAAGGCTTCAGCATCGATCCAGTCTCCGCGACCTTCGCCATTGATATGCCGCGTTTAGCCGACTCGACCCTGTTTCTGTTCAGCAACGAATATAACTTACCGTTGCTCGCGCCCGAACTGGCCGCGCATATGGCGGTATTTGCTGAGCATTTTTTCCCGCTGTTATTGCTGCTGGGTTTGGCAACGCGCTTCTCAGCCTTAGCGTTGTTAATAATGACGCTGACTATTCAGCTGTTCGTTTATCCGGGTGCTTACGCAACCCACGGAACCTGGGCAGCCGTTTTATTGTTGCTAATGGCGCGCGGCCCCGGCGTGTTTTCACTTGATCATCTTATCAATCGGTATTTTCGCTAAGCAGCAACCTTGCATGTGATCGTGCGTATTAGCGGCGCGTGGTCAACTGTGAACTGTTGTTTTGCCGGTGGTTAGCTTCTTTCCTCTCTTGGCACGGCGCTTGGCCAAGCGCTGCGTGCTGGCCGATATAGGCGCACAAGAAAATATATATCTGCTGTGGGGCGTGACTCGGCCGTCAGTCTGCCGTCGAATTGTTGTGCGCCCACGCCGGGCTCGGCTGTGGCAAACTCTGCGTTTTACTGTGGCACGTGCACTATGTCCGCTGCGCCCGGTATCACGCTTTAATGTGTGCCTTTGACTCGCTAAGTCACAGGCTTTTGCGCAAAGAGAATCGCTGTGGCGATCCTGACAAATAAGAGGAAAGACCGTGCACAACGTCGTTATCAGTGGCACAGGCTTATATACCCCGGCAAATAGCATTTCCAACGAAGAGCTCGTGCAAGCCTTCAACAGCTATGTTCAACAGTTTAATGCCGACAATGCTGCGGCCATTGAAACTGGCGAAGTACAGGCGCTAGTTGAGTCCAGTGCTGCCTTTATCGAAAAAGCATCGGGGATCAAAAGTCGCTTTGTGATGGATAAAGCCGGCATTCTTGATCCGCTGCGCATGACTCCACGGATTGCTGAACGCAGTAACGATGAGCAGTCGATCCTCTGCCAAATGGGCGTTGGCGCTGCGCAAGATGCCTTGGCGCGCGCGGGTAAAACAGCGGCCGATATAGATATGGTTATCGTTGCCTGCTCAAACCTGCAGCGCGCCTATCCTGCCATTTCCATCGAGATTCAAGCGGCGCTGGGCATTAAGGGCTTTGCCTACGACATGAACGTAGCGTGCTCATCAGCCACCTTTGGTCTGCAAGCCGCGACTAACTGTGTGCAATTGGGGCAAGCGCGCGCCGTGCTGGTTATCAGTCCGGAAATTTGCACCGGGCATTTGAACTTCCGTGATCGCGACAGCCACTTTATTTTCGGTGATGCCGCCACGGCCATTTTGGTTGAGCGCGCCGACCTAGCCACCTCTGCACAGCAGTTTGAGATTGTCGGCACTAAGCTGATTACCCAGTTCTCCAACAATATTCGTAACAACGCAGGTTTCCTTAATCGCGCGGCGGAAGAGGGTATCGGCGCGCCGGACAAGCTCTTCGTGCAGGAAGGCCGCAAGGTGTTCCGCGATGTGTGTCCGATGGTCGCCGAATTAATTGCCGCGCACCTGCACGAGAATCAGCTCAATGTCGGTGACGTTAAGCGCTTCTGGCTGCATCAGGCCAACCTCAATATGAACTTACTAATCACTCGTAAATTGCTTGGTCGTGATGCAGAGCCGACAGAGGCCCCGGTGATTCTCGACACCTACGCCAACACCAGTTCGGCGGGCTCGGTGATTGCCTTGCACAAGTTCCAAGACGATCTGCCAAGTGGCTCGTTGGGCGTGCTTAGTTCATTCGGCGCGGGTTACTCGATTGGCAGTGTGATTTTGCGTAAATGCTGATCCATGCATTAAACGATGGGCAATTGTTGCCACGCTTGCTGGCCGGTGAACAAAAAGCCTTCCGCGAGCTGGTGGCGACCTACCAGAACGCGATGATGGCTGTGGCCTATGCCATTGTCGGTCGCCGTTATGCCGATGAAGTGGTGCAAGACGCCTGGCTTGCGGTAGTGCGTAACCTCGCCAAGTTTGAAGGCCGCTCCAGCCTGAAAACCTGGTTGCTGACCATTACCGCGAACACGGCTAAAGCATGCTTGCGGAAAAATCGTCGCGTGGTGCAGTTGGCCGAACTTGATGCGCCACATGGCAGTGTTGGCGATGAGCGCTTTGCCGTTGACGGACATTGGCTGAGTGCGCCGCAACCGTGGCACGAAGACACTCCCGAGGCGTTGCTCGGCGCCAGCGAGTTACGCGAGTGCTTGGATAAAACCCTGAGCAGTTTGTCGGAGTTACAAAACAGCGTACTGCTGTTGCGTGAGCGTCAGGGTTTGGAGCTAGAGGCGATTTGTAATCTTTTGGACATCTCACTCTCTAATGTTCGAGTGCTTTTGCATCGAGCGCGGCTAAAGGTGTTTGCCACCTTGGAACATTATGAGGAGACCGGACAATGTTGAGTTGCAAGCAGCTTGTATTCTGCTCAAGTGATTACCTTGATGGTCAATTACGCGTGACTGAACGACTGTCAGTGCGCACGCATTTACTTATGTGTGGTAATTGTCGGCGCTTCGTTCAGCAAATGCGTTTGACCCAGCGGGTGGTGCAGCAGATGCCGGAGCCGATGGTGGATAACCTTGAGGCCGTGGCTACGCAGTTAGCCGAGACCCTTAAACAGTCACGCTGAAAACTACTTCAGGCTTACGGCTAGGCGTGTCGCACAGTCATTCCAGACCTATGTGACACGCGCCGTGGTTTGCGTGTGCAGTTGGCGTTAACTGCCAATGGCCGCGTCTGTGCCAGCATCATTACTGCCGCTCAGCTTGCGTGCATCAGGTTTGTTGATTAAGCCGTCTTGGCGAAACATGGCCTTGATGCCGCGCACGGCTTGGCGAATGCGATCCTGATTTTCGATCAGAGCAAAGCGTACGTGGTCATCGCCATAGTCGCCAAAACCGATCCCGGGTGAGACACAGACCTTGGCATCGCTCAGCAGTTTTTTAGCGAATTCCAAAGAGCCTAAGTGCGCGTAGGGTTCGGGTATTTTCGCCCAGATATACATCGCCGCCTTCGGGTTTTCGACCATCCAGCCCGCTTCGTGCAGGCCACGGACCATAACGTCACGGCGCTGTTTGTATTGCTCGGCAATCTCTTTAACGCAGGCTTGATCGCCCTCTAAGGCGGCAATGGCGGCCACTTGTAGGGGCGTGAAAGTGCCGTAGTCGTGGTAGCTCTTGATCCGCGCCAAAGCATTTACCAGTTCCGGGTTGCCGACCATAAAACCAATGCGCCAGCCGGCCATATTGTAGCTTTTGGACAGGGTGAAAAACTCCACGGCGATGTCCTTGGCGCCGGGTACTTGCATGATCGAGGGTGCTTTCCAGCCATCAAAGACGATGTCGGCATAGGCCAAATCGTGCACCACCAGAATATTGTGTTGCTTGGCCAGCGCCACCACTCGCTCGAAAAAATCCAGCTCCACACATTGCGCGGTTGGGTTGGATGGGAAACCGAGAATCATCATCTTCGGCTTGGGGATGCTCTCGCGGATGGCTTTTTCCAGCTCGACAAAAAAGTCGACGCCGGGAATCAATGGCACTGAGCGTACCTGTGCCCCGGCGATCACCGCGCCGTAGATATGAATCGGGTAGCTGGGGTTTGGCACCAATACGGTATCGCCATGGTCGAGGGTGGCCAGCATCAAATGCGCCAAGCCCTCTTTGGAACCGATGGTGACAATGGCTTCGCTGTCCGGGTCGATATCAACCGCGTAACGGTCTTTGTACCAGTGGGAAATGGCCCGGCGCAGGCGCGGGATGCCGCGCGAGGTGGAGTAGCCGTGGGTGTCTTCCCGTTGGGCGACTTGCACCATTTTTTCCACAATATGCGCAGGCGTTGGGCCGTCGGGATTGCCCATGCTGAAGTCGATAATGTCCTCGCCACGGCGGCGTGCGGCCATTTTTAATTCGGCGGTAATGTTGAAAACGTAAGGGGGCAGGCGATCTATGCGCGCAAAGCGGCGCGGCGAAGTGTGTTCGGCCATGTAAACCTCGAAAACGTAAGCGCCCGGAACCGTCCGAGCGACGTTGGCCAGTGTGCTGGCCAGTCGCGAAGATACGTGGGCGCGGCGCGGTTGTCGAGGAGGGCGGATTGAATGGTAGGGTGGGCTTCAGCCCACCCTACGAGTGTTCCTGCTAAGCAGGTTTATTGGCCGAGCAGGTCATTCATGGCGATAATTTGTTCGGCCACTTGAATCAGTTTTTGCTGGCGACTCATGGCTTGGCGGCGCATCAGGGTGTAGGCCTCTTCTTCGTTGCAGCTCTTCATTTGCATAAGCATGCCTTTGGCCAGTTCGACACGCTTACGCTCGATCATTTGTTGATCGCGTGCGCTCAGCTGTGCGCGCAGTGCTTGGTCGCTTTCAAAGCGCACCATGGCCACATCGAGGATAGGTTTAAGGCGCTGGGCTTGAATGCCTTCAACGATATAGGCGCTGACGCCGGATTGAATCGCTTGGCGCATGATGTCTGGATTTTGCTCGTCGGTGAACATCACAATCGGCCGTGGTTGATCACGAGTTACCAGGCAGACTTGCTCCATTACATCGCGACCGGGCGAGTCGCTGTCGATCAAAATCACATCCGGGCGCACGGCTTCAACCCGCGCCGGCAAGTCAATAATCAAGCCCGACTCATCAATGACCTCAAAGCCCGCCTCAATAAGTGCTGCGCGCAGGCGACCGACTTTCTTCGGCGTGTCATTGATCAGTAAAATACGCAGCATCTTGGCAGTTATGCCCATGGCGGAAAGATCCATTAACGATGTGTTCATAAATAACAGTCCCTTAGCCTGAGGCTAAGGCTTGGCTGGTATCACTTAAGGCATGCAGTGCAAAACTGCGTGCGTAGCCTGCAGGGTCGCTGCCGTCCCATATTTTGCCATCAATTAAGGTTGAACTGCGCATTGGCGAGGCTGGCACAGCAATGCCAAGGTCGCTAGCGGCGTTGCGATAAAGCTCTATCTGTTGGACCTGTTGGGCGGTTTGCAGGTAGTCGGGATCGCTGCGCAATAACCCCCAGCGACGAAACTGGGTCATAAACCACAGCCCGTCTGAAAGGTAAGGCATGTTCACTTGGCCATCGCCGAAGAAACGCAATGGATGTTGGTCAAGCCAAGCATTGCCATTGCCGTCTTCGTATTGGCCGAGAAAACGTGGCTGGATGGCGCGTAGGGCGGTGTCCAGATATGCGCTGCCGCAAATGAGCTGCGCGCTGCTGCGTTTGTTCTCTTCGCTGGCATCGATAAAGCGGCTGGCTTCTAGTACCGCCATCACCAGTGCGCGCGCAGTATTGGGGTTTTCCTCAACAAAGGCACGGGTACAGCCCAAGACTTTTTCTGGGTGGTCGGGCCAAATGGATTGGCTGGTGGCCAAGGTAAAGCCTTGTTGTTCATCAATGGCGTGAGCACCCCATGGTTCGCCTGCGCAGAAGCCATCAATCCGGCCCGCTTTGAGGTGCGCGGCCATTTGCGATGGCGGCACCACCACTGAGTTAACGTCGCGTAGTGGGTGAACGCCTTGGCTGGCGAGCCAATAATTCAGCCACATGGCGTGGGTGCCGGTGGGGAAGGTTTGCGCGAAGGTCAGTTTTGCACTGCTTTGATGCGCGTGTGCCTGCAACGCCTCGGCACTGGTCACACCCAGTGCGTGCAGTGGCTGTGAAAGGTTAATACTTTGACCGTTCTGCGCGAGCCCCATTAGCACGGCCATGTCCACGGCGGGGGTGCCGCCTATCCCTAGGTGCACCGCATACAAAAGGCCGTACAGGCCTTGTGCAGCGTCCAACTCACCGCTGATTAGCTTGTCGCGCAGGGTTGCCCATGACGCTTGCCGCTGCAGGTTTATGGTTAATCCATAGGGTTGGGCAAAGCCTTGGGTGGCAGCCACGATCAGCGACGCCGAGTCAGTTAAGGGCATAAAGCCCACGTTAATGACGCTCTTTTCTGGGGCGTCTGAGCCTGCGACCCAGGCGAGACTGTCGGTGCGGCCGTGCGGATGGAGATCAGTCATTACGGTTTTCCGTTAAAACACAAAAAATCGCTACCCAGTCGTGAGGTTTCCGACTTTTGAGCGACACCATTGTCTGATTTATGCCTGCCGCCGTTGGCAGGTAAGAATGATCTAGACGATGCAAGCCATATGCCAGCGTTGGCTTTAATGTTTTTTTTGCGGCATAAAAAACCCCGCACGGGCGGGGTGGGTAACTGCTAGTCGGGGGTTAGCGCTCGAGAATTTGTTTGACGGTGGACTTTTCGATTTGTTGTTCACGGCCTTGAATGTCTTCAAAGCGATACATGCCAGTGTCTTCGTCGAGGTACGGTTTACCGTCGGTGCTGATGAGTTGACCATCGCTGGTAGCAATAATGTATTCACTTGAACAGCCAGCCAAGCTAAGCAAGCAGCAAGCAGTAAGAATCAATTTGTTCATGGTGGTTCTCCTTATAAGCAGATTGTGGCAACACGTAAACTACGTCGTACGCTAACCACTGCGCGTTCAGTTGCCAATCTTTTGCGAAAAAAAACCCCGCACTTCGCGGGGTTTTTCGACAACTTTACGGGTTAAGCTTGAACGACAGAGATCTTCGCGCTCGCAGCAGCTTCACGGAACTCAGCGATCTGGTCGAAGCTCAGGTAGCGGTAAACATCGGCAGCCATGCTGTCGATGTCAGCCGCATACACCAAGTACTCGGCCACAGTCGGCAACTTGCCGGTGATTGCCGCCACAGCAGCTAGTTCAGCCGATGCTAGGTACACGTTAGTTGCATCGCCCAGACGGTTCGGGAAGTTACGGGTCGACGTGGAAACCACTGTCGAGCCTGTTTCTACCCGTGCTTGGTTACCCATGCACAGTGAGCAACCTGGCATTTCCAAGCGTGCGCCGGCTTTGCCGAAGATGCCGTAGTAGCCTTCTTCGGTGAGCTGGTGGGCGTCCATCTTGGTGGGTGGAGCCAGCCACAGACGTGTCGGCAGTTCGCCTTCAACTTTGTCGAGCAACTTACCAGCAGCGCGGAAGTGGCCGATGTTGGTCATGCACGAACCGATAAACACTTCGTCAATCTTCTCACCGGCAACGCTCGACAGCAGGCGGGCATCGTCTGGGTCGTTCGGTGCGCAGAGAACCGGCTCGTTGATGTCGGCCAGGTCGATTTCGATGATCTCGGCGTACTCAGCGTCCTTGTCAGCTTCCATCAGCTTAGGATCAGCCAACCAGGCTTCCATCGCTTGGGCGCGACGTTCCATGGTGCGTGCATCGCCGTAGCCTTCGCTGATCATCCAGCGCAGCAGGGTGATGTTCGAACGCAGGTACTCGGCGATGGCTTTTTCCGGCAGCTTGATGGTGCAGCCAGCAGCCGAGCGCTCGGCCGAGGCGTCAGACAACTCGAACGCTTGCTCGACAGTCAGCTCGTCCAGGCCTTCGATCTCAAGGATGCGACCCGAGAAGGCGTTGATCTTGCCTTTCTTCTCGACAGTCAGCAGGCCTTTCTGAATGGCCACATAAGGGATGGCATGCACCAGGTCACGCAGGGTGATACCAGGCTGCAGCTTGCCTTTGAAGCGCACCAGGATGGACTCTGGCATGTCCAGTGGCATAACACCGGTAGCCGCAGCGAACGCGACCAGGCCGGAGCCGGCTGGGAAGGAGATGCCCATCGGGAAGCGGGTGTGCGAGTCACCACCGGTACCGACGGTGTCCGGCAGCAGCATACGGTTCAGCCAGCTGTGGATGATGCCGTCGCCTGGACGCAGGGATACGCCACCACGGGTGCGGATGAAATCCGGCAGGGTGTGGTGAGTGGTCACGTCGATTGGCTTTGGATACGCCGCGGTGTGGCAGAACGACTGCATGACCAGGTCGGCGGAGAAGCCCAGGCAAGCCAGGTCTTTCAGCTCATCACGGGTCATCGGGCCAGTAGTGTCCTGGGAGCCGACGGTGGTCATCTTCGGTTCGCAGTAAGTGCCAGGGCGTACGCCTTGACCTTCAGCCAGACCGCACGCCTTGCCAACCATCTTCTGCGCCAGGGTGAAACCCTTGGTGCTGGTGGCTGGTGGCTCAGGCAGTTTGAACAGGTTGGTTGGGCCCAGGCCCAGCTCGGCACGGGCTTTCTCGGTCAAACCGCGGCCGATGATCAGTGGGATACGGCCGCCAGCGCGCACTTCGTCGAGCAGGACCGGGGTCTTCATTTCGAAGGTGGTCAGGACTTCATCAGTACCGTGCTTGCAGACTTTGCCAGCATGCGGGTACAGGTCGATCACGTCGCCCATGTGCATGTTCGACACGTCGAATTCGATCGGCAGAGCGCCGGCGTCTTCCATGGTGTTGTAGAAGATCGGTGCGATCTTGCTGCCGAAGCAGAAGCCGCCAGCGCGCTTGTTCGGCACGTTCGGGATGTCGTCGCCGAAGAACCACAGCACCGAGTTGGTGGCGGATTTACGCGAAGAACCAGTACCGACCACGTCACCCACGTAAGCGATAGGGAAACCTTCGCCGCGCATGGTTTCGATTTGCTTCATCGGGCCGGTGACGCCTTGCTCGTCCGGCACGATGCCGTCGCGGGCCATTTTCAGCATGGCCAGGGCGTGCAGCGGGATGTCCGGGCGCGACCAGGCGTCTGGAGCCGGGGACAGGTCGTCGGTGTTGGTTTCGCCGGTGACCTTGAACACGCGCAGGCTGATCTTGTCGGCCAGGGTTGGGCGGTTCTTGAACCACTC
>JBBKVZ010000366.1:0-5016 GCA_037968715.1 Pseudomonas sp. | reverse complement strand
ACCGAAAGCATTTTCTCCGACTGCACCATCAGCTCTTCCATGGCCAGGCGCTGGCTGATGTCGTCGATGCGAATTACCACCCCGCGACCGCTGCTGCCCACCAGCGGGTAAAAGGTCAGGGCGTAGTGCCTTGTTTGTTGATCTTTTATCCACGTTACCCGTTCGATTTCCTCAATGATGTGCTGCTCGCTGGTGCGTCTTAACTGCTCCAGGAAAGGCTTGAGTGCGGGCATCGCCAGGAAAATCGGTTGGTTCAGTGCTTCACCTAGAGATTTATCGGTCAGACGGCTGGCTTCTTGGTTCCATTGGGTTACGTAGAGTTGGTCGTCAAGGGCGATCAATGCTGATGGCATCGAGTTGATAATGCTGTTCAGGTAGTTCTGAAAACCGGTGAGTTTCTTCTCGATTTTGTTGCGTACTTGTACTTCCATTTCCAGTTTTCGGTTGGAGTGTCGCGTTTGTTTGGTGAGTAGTTGCGCTTCATCGCTGGCGGTTTGCGCGTCGTCACGAGCGCGTTTAAGTTCGTCTTCGCGGCCCTGAATGCGCGTCAGCATGGTGTTGAATGCTAGGGCTAAACGGCCCAGTTCGTCATCGTTACCCGGCCGGGCACGCAGACTGTAATTTTCTTGGAGGGTGACTTGTCGCGCCAACTCTTCTAAGCGGCGGATGGGCTTGGTCACCAGTTTGCGCACTTGGCGGGCGACCACTAGCCAGAGCAGTAAACTCAAACACAGAATTAATAAGCTGGCGGTAACTGTGCCTTGATAGAAGGCCGCGGGCAGTTCACTTTCGCCAACCAGTAACAGGTGGCCGGCGGCTTGTTGTGGTTGCACCAGTTCGAGTAAATGGGTGGAGCTGATGTGCGCTTGTCGCCAGTGCTCAATTTGCGCGAAGTGCTCAGGTAACAGCAGCTCCGAGTCGTGCTGCAAACGTGCCAGTTGCTCTCCGTTGCTGGCATAGAGCGCTGCGGCCCGCAGTGGCGCAAGGTTGCCAAGGTCGTTGAGTAATAGCTGGGCGCTGTCTGCGGAGGCTAGCGCTTGTTGGCTGAGTGCTGGGTTACTAAGCAGGTTGCCAATGCTTTGCAAGGCTTGCGGGTCAACGCTTTGCTGGGCGATCCAGTATGAGGCGCTGACAAACACTAAGTTCACCACCAATAACACGGCGGCGAGTAACCCTAATAACGCGGTAAGAAGCTTTTGCCCAACGCTCAGGTTGGCTAGGGTCAGGCGCTGCGACATGGCGGCTAGCTCATCGTTGTGCGGGTGGGCAGCAGGGTAACGCGAGCGCTAGTCGGTGGGCAATCCGCGTGCGTGCAGGTGCTCGCTCAGGCGGCGCTGCAGCGCCTGCAAATGCGGCAGCTGCAGGTTTTGGCGTTGCGCGGTCGCGCAGGCATGGCCAAGCAGGTAGCTGATTTCGGTGCGCTGGCGACGACTAACGTCTTGCTGCATCGAGGAGTAATTGGCCGCCGTGGCGGTGATTATGCCCAGCACGTGAGCATGCAGGTCGGTGGCGGCGCTGGCTTGCTGGTTGGCCAGCAACAGTGCACTGAGTTCGGCGCACAGCGCACTGATTTCGTCGGGATAGTTAAGCAGCTCGCCGTTGCGGCAATCGTGCAACACGGTTAGCGGGTTAATCGCGCAATTAATTGCCAGCTTGCGCCACAGTTGCGAGAGGATCTGGGTGCTCCATTGATGCTGGATGCCGGCGCGGCTTAAGTCGTCCAACCAGCTGGGCACTGTGGCTAATTGCGGGTCGCCCAGCCAGGTTTGTCCGGTTCCGGCGAACACTACGGAAAAATCACTCTGTCGAAACGCGCCCTCAGTGCTACTGGCGAAAATGCAGCGTAACGGCGCCAGTTGCGCCGCGACCGCCTGCTGGCTGCCCAAACCATTCTGCAGCAAGATGATCTCAGCGTTAGCGCTCAATCGCGGCGCGAGCGCGCGCACTACAGTGACCGCGTCATAGGCTTTGCAGGCAAGCAGCAGGCGCTGGATCGGCGTGCTGCTGCTGACGGTTTCGGCGGGAATGGGCTGGAGGCTGCTGATGCCCTGCTCAATCAAGGTTAAACCGCCGGCCTGTTGATAGGTGTCGAGTCGGCTCTGGTTACGCAAAATCAGTCGGACGGGGATTGCTGCGCGTGCCAAGCGCACCGCCCATAGTGAGCCAAGGCTGCCGGCCCCCAATACATGCCATGTACTCATAGGGCAGTGCTAGGAGGCAGGCAAGCGCAGTGGGGCATGCTGGCAGACGGCGCGGGCATGGGTTAGTGGCTGGTGGTCAGTCGAGAGGTGTTAATGCGCCCGCTGTTGTAAGACTCGGGTAGCAATTGCACGGCTTTATCGATGATCTCTTCGCAGGTAAGCGGCAACGCGCTGGCATCCATCGCTACCAAACTGATGCCGGCTTTAAGGGAAATAAACCCTTCGCTGGTTTTGAATGCCTTGAGGTTTAAACCCTCATGCAAACGTTTGAAGCTATTGGGCGCACACTCTTGAATGTTTTCCACTAGCGTGATCAAGCCAAAGTGGCTGTCGTCCAGGCGGGTCAGAACGTCGAGTGGCCGCACATGTTGTTGCAGTCGGCGGGCCACGCCATGCAGCAATTCGCTGTGAAAACTTTCGCCATATTGTTCGCGCAGTTCGCCGGCTTCTTGCAGGCCGATTAACAAATAGCACAAGGCGCCGCCGCGTGACTCTAACTGGCGCAGGCTGTCGTGCAAACGTTGTTGCAGTAGACGTGTATTGCCAAGGCCGGTGAGGGGGTCGACCAGATTGCGTTGTTCAAGGCTGGATATGTTTTGCGTGAGCAGATGGTTTTCTTGCAGGAGGCGCTGCAGCGTATTGCACAGCCGGTCGGCGGCATATACGCGCGGTACCAGCTGCTCGTGCATGGCCGCTTTGTTGATGAAGTCGTCAACGCCGCTTTCAAAGGCCTCGCCAAGTACGTTCTCGCCCTCGCGGCCCGTCAGCAGAATGACGTAGGTGTAATGATGGGTCATTTCATCTAGCTGGCGAATTCGATTGGTCAGCTCTAAGCCATTTATTTCGGGCATCATCCAGTCGGCCAATACCACACTGGCTGGCCGCAGCTCTTGCAGGGTTAATGCTTCGAGGGCGCTACTGGCAAAGCGCACGTCGAGGTAGCCGGCGATTTTCAGAGCGCGACCGATGATTGCGCTGGAAAACTTAGTGTCATCCACTACCAGAATGCTGAGGTGCGGGTTGGGCATTGCGCTAGCTCACTGAAAGGGCGATAAACGCCGGCGCAGGGCCGGCCTATGATGATACGAACAGTTATAATGATTTCGCGTTTCAATCGTCAAGCTGCGAACCGTCCGTCGATGACATCGGTCGCGCCTTCTATCTGGCCCATTTTCTGGCGCCTTCATACAACGGAGAAAACCTATGCCCTCGTTTGACGTGGTGTCCGAATTGGATAAACACGAAGTCACTAATGCTGTTGATAATGCCAGCAAAGAGCTGGAACGGCGTTTTGATTTGCGTGGCAAAGGCAGTTTTGAGCTGAAAGACTTGGTGATTAACCTCACCGGCGATGCCGACTTTATTATCGAGCAAATGAAGCCGCTGCTTGAACAGTCGCTAATCAAACGCAAAATCGACATTCAGTGCTTGGAGTACAAGGATGCTTTTCCGTCCGGCAAGGGCATGAAACAAGAAGCCACGCTGCGCGAAGGGATTGATAAAGAACTGGCAAAAAAGATTGTAGCCCACGTTAAGGACAGCAAACTCAAGGTGCAGGCGGCCATTCAGGGCGAGCAGGTGCGCATTACCGGTAAGAAGCGCGATGACTTGCAAGAGGCCATGGCCGCATTGCGAGCCAAGGACTTCAGCATGCCACTGCAGTTTAATAACTTTCGCGACTGATATTTCGCTGCGGTTGTGGCCCAGATACGCGTGGGTTTTAAAGGTCGACCTTGGTCGGCTTTTTTTGTGGGTGTGTGACGGATTACGCCACTGCGCGGCTAATCCATCCTACGCTGAGCTTGAACCGGATATGGAGGGGCAAGGAATGCCTAATTATCGTCGGGCTTATGTGCCGGGTGCGAGTTGGTTTTTTACCGTCAACCTACTGCAGCGACGTAGTAACGATTTGTTGGTAGGCATATCCAAAAGGTATAGGCAGGCCACGACGAGGAGATAATCGAGTCTGACCCCTTTACCCTCTGTTGATGAACTATGCGCCCAGCAGTCTGCGAGCCAGTACCGACTGCATATCACGACGACCGTCGGCGATCAGGTAGATGATGACTTGACTGCCTGTGACGCGGTAGATCACACGGTAAGGTTTGAAGGAGGTGTGGCGGTACTCTTTGATGCCCAGCGCGACCAGCTCCTTGGGGTAGCTGCCGCGCTCCGGAAACTGTGACAGGTTCTGCGCAACCGCCATCAACTCGTCCAGCACGTAGTTGGCGTTGGCAACACAGTCGAATTCGCAGATGTAGTCGTGAATGGCCTCCAAGTCTTGCTCTGCACCCTCAGTGAGCAGAACTTGGTACTTGGCCGGTGCGTCCGCCATCAGGCAGTGGCCCGCTTGGCGCGTAGACGGGCAACGACGTCCGCCACGGGCTTGACCTTGCCAGATGCCACGTCCTGATTGCCCAGTGCCAGGATTTTCAGCAAGGCCAGGGTTTCCTGCGTTTCCTCGAACGAGGCCACGTCCTGCAGAACCGCCTTGGCCTCACCGTTCTGGGTGATGACTAGGGGCTCGCGCTGCTCAGCAAGGCGCGTCAGGACTTCAGCGGCGTTGGCTTTGAGGTAGCTGATCGGTTTGACTTGAGATGAGTAGCGCATGGGTGTGCTCCTGATTTTCAGTAAAGACCAAATATGGTCCTTTTATAGTCTTGTGGCAAGATGCAAAAACTGAAGTCGGGGTAATGGGTGTAGTGGTCTAATTTCCCCGGACACCTCGATAAGTGGAAAATGCATCTATCGAGGAGTTTTTCATGACCAACAAACGCAGGACATTCGACGACAGCTTCAAGCTACAAGTTGTGAA
>JBBKVZ010000365.1:0-3135 GCA_037968715.1 Pseudomonas sp. | reverse complement strand
TAATTTTTGTGGCGACTGCAACCGTGTGCGAGTCACGGCCGACGGCCAACTGGTGTTGTGCTTAGGGCATGACGGCGCGCTGGATTTAAAAGCCCTGCTGCGCCGCCATCCGGGCGACAGCACTCGATTGCGCGGGGCCTTGATCGAGGCCTTGCGGCTGAAACCCGAACGGCACTACTTCGATGCCCGCGAGCAAGTACAGGTTGTCCGCTTCATGAGCATGACTGGCGGCTAGCTGACGCTCGCGTGGTCGCTTTGGCGACCTTTATCAAGGCTAAGTCCCAGTTACGAGTTGAACGCAAAACGTAGGGTGGGCTTTAGCCCACCGTCGCTAGACAAGGGCTTTGGTGGGCTAAGCCCACCCTACGGGCGGTACATGTACCCCCTGCGAGCTGGCATCGCCAAACAACAAAACTGCCCGCCAACGGGCCACAGGAAATAAACGATGGCTAAAACATTATTGGTAAAAAACGCCGAGCTGCTGGTCACTATGGACGGCGAGCGTCGCGAGATTAAGCAGGCAGGCTTATACATCGTCGATAACCGCATCATGCAGGTCGGGCCCAGCAGTGAGCTGCCGGAAACCGCCGATGTGGTGCTCGACCTCAAGGGCCATATCGTTATCCCCGGCCTAGTCAACACCCACCACCATATGTACCAGAGCCTGACCCGTGTGGTGCCCTCGGCGCAGGACGGTGAGCTGTTTAATTGGCTGCAAAACCTCTATCCGATTTGGGCACGGCTAACGCCGGAGATGATTCAAGTCTCGACCCAAACGGCGATGGCCGAGCTGATTTTGTCCGGCTGCACCACCTCCAGCGACCACCTGTATATCTACCCCAACGGCTGCAAGTTGGATGACAGTATTCATGCGGCTGCCGAGATTGGCATGCGCTTTCACGCCGCTCTCGGCAGCATGAGTGTCGGCCGCAGCCAAGGCGGTTTACCGCCCGATAGCGTGGTGGAGAAAGAAGCTGACATCCTCAAAGAATCGCAGCGGCTGATTGAGGATTATCACGACGCCAGCCACAGCTCGATGCTGCGTGTAGTGGTCGCCCCGTGTTCGCCGTTCTCGGTCAGCCGCGACCTGATGCGCGAAGCTGCCGTGCTGGCACGTGAGTATGGGGTGTCGCTGCACACCCACTTGGCCGAGAACCAAAACGACGTCACCTACAGTCGCGAAAAATTCGGTATGACCCCGGCCGAATACGCCGAAGACCTCGGCTGGGTAGGCCCGGATGTGTGGCACGCGCACTGTGTGCAACTCGATCAGCACGGCATCGAGCTGTTCGCCCGCACCGGTACCGGCGTCGCCCATTGCCCGTGCTCAAATATGCGCTTGGCCTCGGGCATTGCGCCGATCCGCAAAATGCGCGATGCCGGTGTGCCAGTGGGTATTGGTGTCGATGGCTCGGCCTCCAACGATGGCGCGACCATGATCGGTGAGGTGCGCCAAGCGCTGCTGCTGCAGCGAGTGGGCTTTGGCCCAGACGCCATGACTGCGCGCGAGGCGCTGGAAATCGCCACCTTGGGCGGCGCTAAGGTGCTTAATCGCAATGACATTGGCGCCTTAGCACCGGGTATGTCAGCGGATTTTGTCGCTTTTGATCTACGGCAAATCGCTTTCGCCGGCGCCCTGCATGACCCGCTAGCGGCGCTGGTGTTCTGCGCTCCGAGCCAAGTCGCGCACAGCGTGATTAACGGCAAGCAGGTGGTCAAAGACGGGCATTTGCTGAGTATCGACCTGCCGCTGGTGATCGAGCGGCATAACCAACTGGCGCATAAATTGGTCAGTGGCGACTAATGCTTGGCTCGGCAACGTGCGAGCGGTAAATAATTTGACCTATTGGTCGGCAAGTTGGCGCGATTATTATTCGGCCAGCTTGCCTTAGCGGTACAGCTCGCGGCGGAAGATTAACGGTTTGGGCCCCGCATAGATGCCAAAGCTGGCCAAACCCTCGGCGGCGCTGCGGCCGCTGCCGTTCCAGTCAAAATACAGCCAGGTTGGCAGGGTCGTTAATGTCGCCTGCACGCTGCCATCATTGCCGGCCCCTGGCGCACTCAACAGCAATGAGCGATTGCCTACCACCGGCCAGACTAGGCTGGGCGTAGTCTGGCCCGTAGCCAGATTCCCGGTGAAGTCACTCAGCAGTGGCGCGCCCAACACCGAAGCATTGGTGCAGGTATCCAGACCCTCTGGCTGAAAGCTACCGCCTGCCGTGCTCTGCCAGCTCTCCAGCGTTATGGGCAGGCTCAGCGCCTGTAGTTCAGAGCCATGGGCATTGCCGATCCGTAAACGTCCCAAATGCACTGCCGTGCCCGGGCTGGCGGCAAAGTTATAGGTGTAGGCCTGGCAACTGGCTTGGCCGTTGAGGTAGCAGGCAGTGTCTGCGTCGGTGAGCGCCGCGGCACTGAAGCCTTGGCTGACCGCTGCCGTGAAGGGCAGGTCAGCGGCCAGCGGTAAGGTAGCGGGGGTGTAGGTCAACGTTTCGCCACTCCAGCGATAGCTCTGCGTGCCATCGCCGTTGTCCGCTCCGCTCTGGCTCAGACTGGCGCTGCCGGCACTAGTTAAACGTCCGCTGGCATCCAAGCTGGCCTTACCGGTGACCGAGACATAGGCATCTCGTGTCGGCGGCGCCAGCCGCCAGAAAGCGCCGCGATCATAGTTGCTAGTCACCCCGCCGGCGCGGTTATAGCCGGTCACCGTCAGCGCTGGCTCCTGACCCACGGCAAAGGCCATCGGCTGGCCTTGGTAGCTGAATGCACTGCCGCAGCTGGGCGTCAGACTGGCGCTGGCGTTGGCACCCAGATAAGCCGGAATAAAACGCCCGACATTACCGCTGGTGCCGCCACTGACGGTCTCGCCATTCAGATAACTGGCGGACGCCGGAGTAGCTATCAGGCGGAACACCCCTACCTCGGAAATGGTTTGGCTGACGGTGGTCTGGCTGCCCAGCACATGGCTGTAGCTACTGACTCCGAGCACGCCATTGCTGCCACCGGCCGGGCCAATCACTGTGCTGCTCAGGGCAATACTGCCGAGTTGAAAGTTTGGGGTAACCGGGTTGTCTGCTAGCGCCGTGGCGGTTAGCGGCTCGCCATCGCTCTGCCAAACGACTGCGCTGATCCGCAAGG
>JBBKVZ010000364.1:0-2991 GCA_037968715.1 Pseudomonas sp. | reverse complement strand
ATCTCAACGCGGCGATTCTCGATATGCAGGCGAATGGTGTTACCAATCACCAGGAGCAACGCCAGCACCAACAATAAACTCAAGCCAAACACAAAGTGCTCACCGAGTTTGAGAATTGCCGTCAAACGCTCGACCCAAACCAAGTCCAGCTGCGCCTGCTCGACCCTCGGCAACTCCGCCAAGCGCTGTCGCAACGCTTCCAGATTAGCCTTATCTACTCTCTGCGGGGTGACCAGGATCACGCTAGGCAGTGGATTTTCTGGCAATTCTTTCAGCGCCTCACCGAGTCCGGACTGCTGCTGAAACTCTGCCAAGGCCTGTTCGCGGCTGATCCAATCCGCCGCAGCCACTTCGGGCAGCTCGGCAATTTGCGCGCGTAATTCCTCAGCCTGCGCCGCAGTGGCGTCCAGCTGCATAAATAGTGATATCTGCGCGGCGCGCTGCCAAGAACCACCCAAACGTTCCACATTGTTCAACAACAACGACAAACCCATGGGCAAGCTCAGGGCAATCGCCATCACTAGGCAGGTGAAAAAGCTACCAATGGGCTGTTTGAGCAAGCGCCGCAAGCTAACGACCAAGCTGGCACGATGGTTCTCCAGCCAGGCTTGCAGCAGATGCACAAAGGTTGGGCCGTCAAGATCCGGCTGCGCCACTTTGTGCGGATTACCACCCACGCGTTCGGCGGATTTTGAATTACGTGTGGCACTCATTAGCTCGACTCCCCGTCGCCGATCAGCCGCCCGCGCTGCAAGGTCAGCATGCGATGGCGCTTACGTGCGATCAGGCCGAGATCGTGACTGGCGATCAGCACGCTGGTGCCCAGACGATTGATGTCTTCAAACACGCCCATAATCTCTGCCGCCAAGCGTGGGTCGAGGTTGCCGGTGGGTTCATCGGCCAATAACAGCGCTGGGCGATGCACCACGGCGCGAGCAATACCAACACGCTGCTGCTGACCGGTAGACAGTTCGCCGGGGAATAAATCGGTTTTATCCGACAAACTCACCCGTTCTAGGGCGGCATCTACTCGCTTGCTGATTTCCGGCTTAGACAAACCGAGAATCTGCAGCGGCAACGCCACGTTATTAAATACGCTGCGATCAAACAGCAGCTGATGGTTTTGAAAGACCACGCCGATTTGCCGGCGCAGAAAGGGAATTTGCGCATTGCTGATCTGCCCGAGGTCTTGCCCGGCCAGCAGCAACTTGCCACTGGTGGGACGCTCCATGGCCAGCAGCAAACGCAACAAGGTACTTTTGCCGGCACCGGAATGTCCGGTCACAAACAAAAACTCACCGCGCCGCACGCGAAAGCTCAGTTCATGCAAACCAACATGGCCATTGGCATACCGCTTACCAACACCCTCAAAACGAATCATGGACGCTCCAGCTCGGTATGCGCAGCGCCGGCAAACAACGCTTCAACAAAGGACTCGGCCTCAAAGGTGCGCAAGTCATCAATCCCCTCGCCTACGCCGATATAGCGAATCGGAATTCCAAACTGCTTGGCCAGCGCGAAGATCACTCCGCCCTTGGCGGTGCCGTCGAGTTTGGTTAGCGCCAAACCGGTTAAGTTAACGGTCTGATTAAACTGCTTGGCTTGGCTAATGGCGTTCTGGCCGGTACCCGCATCCAACACCAACAACACCTCGTGCGGTGCAGTGTCGTCAAGTTTTCCGATTACCCGGCGAACCTTCTTTAACTCTTCCATCAAATTGTCTTTGGTGTGCAAGCGCCCGGCGGTATCGGCGATAAGCACGTCCATGCCGCGCGCTGTGGCGGCCTGCACAGCATCGAAAATCACCGAAGCGGAGTCGGCACCAGTGTGCTGAGCGATAACCGTGACCTGATTGCGCTCACCCCACACCTGCAACTGCTCGACGGCGGCGGCGCGAAAGGTATCACCGGCGGCGAGCATGACTTTCTTGCCTTCCAGCTGCAGCTTTTTCGCCAGTTTACCAATGGTGGTGGTTTTGCCAGCACCGTTAACACCCACCACCAGAATCACAAAGGGCTTGTTCGCGGCAGGAATCACTAATGGTTTCGCCACTGGCCGCAACATGGCCGCCAGCTCTTCTTGCAGGGCTTTATACAGCGCACCACTGTCGGTCAGTTGTTTGCGCGCGACCTTCTGGGTCAGGCTCTGGATGATCACAGTGGTGGCTTCCACCCCGACGTCGGCCATCAGCAGGCGAGTTTCCAGCTCTTCGAGCAAGTCATCATCAATGGCTTTTTTGCCCAAAAACAGGCTGGCCATACCCTCGCCAATGCTGGCGCTGGTTTTCGACAAGCCTTGCTTCAGACGATCAAGAAAACCGGCCTTGGTTTGCGCCGCAGGCATGGTTGGCGTCACAACAGGCGCGAGCACAATCGGCTCTAGGACGATCGGCTCAGCAACTACCTGAGGAACAACTACCGGCGGCGTATCGAGATGCTCATGCAGCACCTCGCTGCCGGCGTTAAAGCGAAACCGTGACGCCCGTGGTGCGGCGACTGGCGGCGCGCCAGGAACTACGTCCGGGGCAGAAATAGACGAGGTACTGACTGGTTCGATCGGCAATGGCGATTGCTGATCGACGCCAGCGGGCGCAACAACCAGCGCCGGGGCGGACGAAGACGCAGTTGCTGGCGCCAACTCAACGCCGGCCAACGGCACGGCCACCCGGATCGGCGCCGGCATGGGCATAGACGCAGGCTTAGGCACTTGCGCAACAGGCGACGGCGGCTTAACGCCAGCCAGCGGCTCAGCCGCCACCCGGATCGGTGCCGGCATGGGCAGCGACGACGCAGCAGGCGGTACAGTGGCTGGGCTAACTGGCGGTAATACCGCCGGAGCTGGCGCAACTGCTGTGGGCGAGACAGGCAGCGAGTCGGCTTCGGCAGCCGGCGTTGTCGACTCAACCGCGGCACTTTCCGCAGCAGGAGTGGCACTGGCAGCCGTCGTGGTTGGCGGTTTTTTACGCAGCCAGGCGAACAAGTCTTTTTTCTC
>JBBKVZ010000363.1:0-4595 GCA_037968715.1 Pseudomonas sp. | reverse complement strand
AGGCAGGGCGTTAATTACCATCGCGGCGTCTGGCACCACCCGGTGCTGACGATCGAAAAGCGGGATGACTTCCTGGTGGTTGATCGCAGTGGTTCTGGTAACAACTGTGATGAGCATTTCTTCAACGAGGCGGAGTGCTTACTCCTCGCCCCCCACCAATAAGAGAAGGCCTAAGCCGTTAAACCGGCGCTAGGTGTAAGAGGTAACTACTGTGGAAGCACATCTATTGGAATGGCTGAATCTGAGCATTCGCTGGGTTCATGTAATCACCGGCGTGGCGTGGATCGGCGCCTCGTTTTATTTTGTCTGGCTGGAAAACAACCTCAACCGGGTCAACCCGCGCGATGGCTTGGCCGGCGACTTGTGGGCGATCCACGGTGGCGGCATTTACCACCTGGAAAAATACAAACTGGCCCCACCCAGCATGCCGGACAACCTGCATTGGTTTAAGTGGGAAGCCTATTTCACCTGGCTGTCCGGTGTGGCCCTGTTGCTGGTGGTGTTCTACCTCAACCCAAGCCTGTACCTGATCGCCCCCGGCAGCGCCATGGCCCCCGCCACCGCCATTGCCATCGGCATCGGCTCGCTGATCGCCGGCTACGTGGCCTATCACTTTCTTTGTGATTCGGCGCTGGGCAAGCGTCCGGCCCTGCTCGGCGCGGTACTGTTTATTCTGCTGATCGCCGCCGCCTATGGCTTTAGCACCATCTTCAGCGGCCGCGCGGCTTACCTGCATGTGGGCGCCATTATCGGCACCATCATGGTCGGTAATGTGTTCTTCACCATCATGCCGGCGCAACGCGCACTGGTTAAGGCGATTGAAGATGGCACCACGCCCGACCCGTCGCTGCCGGCCAAGGGTTTATTGCGCTCACGGCACAACAACTACTTCACCCTGCCGGTGCTGTTCATCATGATCAGCAACCACTTCCCGAGCACCTATGGCAGCCAATACAACTGGCTGATTCTGGCCGGGATTGCGGTCATGGCGGTACTGGTTCGCCACTATTTCAACACCCGCCACAACAGCAACAAGTTTGCCTGGACCATTCCAGTGGCGGCCTTAGGCATGCTCTGTTTGGCCTTCGTCACCGGCCCCAGCACTCAGCCTGCCGCCCCAGCCGTAAAGGTCAGCTCCAACGCCGAAACTTTTAAGCAGGTGCAACAGGTGATCCATGAGCGCTGCACAGTGTGTCACTCGGCCACGCCGAGCAGCCCTATGTTCAGCGCCGCACCGGGCGGAGTGATGTTCGATACTGTCGAGCAAATTCAGCTAATGGCGCCGCGTATTCAAGCCCAAGCCGTAACCACGCAAATCATGCCATTGGGCAACCTGACCCAAATGACCCAAGCCGAGCGCGAGCTGATCGGTGCCTGGATCAATCAAGGTGCCAAGCTAAATTAACCCCCGCATACCTAACGGTGACCAGCTCAACCGCTGAGTCGGCCACCGCCAGATGCTTCACCCTGCCCAGCAATACCTATAACAACAATTAGGAGATAGCCATGAAGCGAACTTTCCCCAAGCTTTTGCTTGCCTGCGGTTTGGCCTTTAGCGCTCAAGCGATGGCCGCTGACCTGCTGCACTTTCAAGACAACAGCATCAGCTACTTGAACGGCAGCAACTTCAATGAAATGAACTTCGACAACGAAGAACAGCGCTCGCAAAGCACCTTCACCTTCGAGCACGCCAGTGGCTGGAACTGGGGCGATATTTTTGCCTTTTATGACTACATCGATGCCGACAACATGCGGTACAGCGGCAATGAACTGGCCACCATGAGCGCCAAAGAGCAGAGCAGTTTCTACTACATGGAAATTTCGCCACGCATTAGCGGCAGCTGGCTGACAGGGCAGAGCTTGGCCTTCGGCCCGGTCAAAGATGTACTGGCCGCCTTTACCTATGAAAAAGGCAACGGCGGTCCAGGCACCGAGAACTACCTGTACGGTATCGGTATGGACTGGGATGCACCGGGCTTCGCCTTTTTGCAGACCAACTTGTACCGCGTAAAGATCAACCACAACGTGTTCTTTGACAGCGACTTCGGCGGCACCCAAACCGCCGGCGACGCCGGCAATGGCTATACCGAGCAGCTGACCGTAGCCGGTGCCGTGCCTTTCAGCATTGGCCAACAAGACTTTGTCATCGACGGTTACGCTGATTGGCGCGCGCCGTCTAAAGAGGCCAACACGCAAACGTCGCTGGGTTCGTCCATTCAGATCAAATGGGATGCCGGCAAGGCTATGTTCGGCGAGGGCCGCAAGCTCTACGTCGGTACAGAGCTGAACATGTGGCACAACAAATACGGCATCAAACCGATTGACGGCTCGGGCGATGGTTTTGACCAAGCCGCCGTGCAGGCGCTAATCAAGTATCACTTCTAAGCAACTCGCCAGCGCCAAACAAGTGCGCCCAGACAGCCCAGCTGCTGGGCGTGACTGTTTGAGCCGGCCTCTCAACCGCGGCTACGTTAGCCCCCGCAACACGTTGTTCAGCACCCCCCTCGGCAGAGGGCACGCCCCAACTGCCCGGCCACGCTTAAATTGCCACCCCTGCCGCGCCGGGTAACTCGCTCAACCCGGTTTGCCGTACTTCTGTGCACAGTAACCCTTAGTGCGCCAAAAAGTAGCAGCCGCGCCCGACACCGCGCAGCAGCAGTATGCGCAGATGCCTGCAACGCACTTTGCGCGGGCGTTCAACTCCGGGCTTTTATCTTCAGAGCGCCGGTAAATTATCTTTTCCTGTCTCAAAAGACAGGTTTGGCCTCATTTTTGCTCTAACAAAGAAGCCTGACCAAGAAGACAGTTTTTATAAGAAATAATTTGCCCCCAAGGAGTAAGTCCAATGAAGTTCATCGCACCTTTCATGCTGCTAACCAGTGGCCTAGTAGCATCCAGCCACGCCGTTGCCGGTGACCTGCTGCACTTTCAAGACAACAGCATCAGCTACTTGAACGGCACCAATTTCAATGAAATGAACTTCGATAAAGAAGAGCAAAAGTCGCAAAGCACTTTCACTTTCGAGCATGCCAGCGGCTGGAAATGGGGCGACATTTTTGCCTTCTACGACTATGTCGATGCCGACAACATCCAATACAGCGGCAGCTTCAAACAGGGCACGTTTAAAGAAAGCGAGAAAAACCATTTCTACTACATGGAAATTTCGCCACGCATCAGCGGCAGCTGGCTAACCGGACAGAGCCTGAGCTTTGGCCCGGTTAAAGATGTACTGGCCGCCTTTACCTATGAAAAAGGCAACGGCGGACCGGGCACCGAAAACTACCTGTACGGCATTGGCCTAGACTGGGATGTACCCGGTTTTGCCTATCTGCAAACCAACCTGTACCGGGTCAAGATCAACGACCACGTGTTCTTCACCGACACCAGCGGGCCGGGCTACGCCGAACAGCTGACCATCGCCGGCGCTTACCCGTTTGCCATCGGCAGCCAAGACTTTGTTATCGACGGCTATGCCGACTGGCGCAGCCCGTCCAAAGACGCCGGCACACAGACATCGTTAGGTTCGTCCATCCAGGTCAAGTGGGACGCCGGCAAGCAACTATTTGGTCAGGGCCGCACGTTGTACGTGGGCACTGAAGTGAACATGTGGCACAACAAATACGGCCTCAAGCCGGTGGATGGCTCGGGCGATGGCTTTAACCAAGCCGCTGTGCAGGCGTTGGTTAAGTACCACTTCTAGTATCAGTGCTGGCTGCTGATTGATTCAGGGTAATCAGCAGTCGCGCCCCGCTCACGGGGCACGGCACCCACGGAGAACACCCAATGCTTGAGTTCGCTGCAACGCCCACTAGCCAGCCAAGGCTGAGCTTAAAAGGCATCAGCAAGATTTATCCCAGCGTGATTGCCAACGAGCACATTGATCTGCACGTGATGCCCGGCGAGATTCACGCCGTGCTGGGTGAGAACGGAGCGGGCAAGTCGACGCTGATGAAAATCATCTACGGCGTGACCCGACCAACCAGCGGCGAAATATTCTGGGAAGGTCAGCCACTCAAAGTAGACAATCCGGCCCATGCGCGCAGCCTAGGCATCGGCATGGTGTTCCAGCATTTCTCCCTGTTCGAAACCCTCACCGTATTGGAGAACGTCGCCCTCGCTCTGCCGGGCAAACCAGACATGCTCGACCTCGCCCGGCGCATTGAGTCGGTGTCTGAGCGCTATGGCCTGCCGGTTGATCCGCGCCGGCATGTGCATGCGTTGTCGGTGGGCGAACGGCAACGGGTAGAAATTGTCCGCTGTCTGCTGCAAAACCCACGCTTGCTGATCATGGACGAACCCACCTCGGTACTCACCCCGCAGGCGGTGCGGACCTTGTTTGCAACCCTGCGTAAATTGGCCAGCGAAGGCTGTTCAATTCTGTATATCAGCCACAAGCTGGATGAAATCCAAGAACTCTGCCACACCGCCACCGTGCTGCGTGCGGGCAAGGTCACCGGCGCCTGTATTCCCGCCGAGGAAACACCGCAGAGCATGGCGCGCTTAATGATCGGCCAAGACCTGCCAGCCTGCGAGCGCAGCAGCACGCAAACGCCGGGGCAAGTGCGCCTGCAACTCAACCGCCTCTGCCATACCCC
>JBBKVZ010000362.1:0-4794 GCA_037968715.1 Pseudomonas sp. | reverse complement strand
CGCTGCAAAGCAGTTAGGTAGAGCGAGACGGTGGACTGCGACAGGCCAACCTTCTCCTGAATAATACTCACGCACACACCGATTTCTTCCGGGTCAGCCGCTTGGCTGGGAAAGTGACGGCGCGGGTCCTTCAACCAATTCATGATTTGCAAACGGGTCGGATTGGCCAAAGCTTTTAAGGCTTCATTCAGATCAAAATTCATTGCGGCAGCTCAAATGACTGATTCTAGATATCAAGATATGCCGATCTAGCCAGCAGTACCAGCCCGAGCGAGCAAAACCCGGTGCGGCGCACACCCATGCACAGCGCACGCCGCCCAAGCCAGCTGAAGCCCGTCATTCACTTAGCGTTTTAAGCTGGCTGATAGCACGGGTAATCGCTGTAACCCACCTCAGTACCGCCGTACATGCTGGCGGAATCCAGCGGATTCAGCGGCCATTGGTTCAGCAAGCGCGCGGGCAAATCTGGGTTGGCGATAAACCAACGGCCAAAACCGATCAGGTCGCCCCAGCCGGCGCTGAGCACTTTGTCAGCACGTTCGCTTGAGTACTTACCGGCATACATCAACAGGCCGCTGAAGTTGGCACGTACCGCCACGCGGAAGGTTTCTGGCAATTCTGGAGCACTGTCCCAATCAGCTTCAGCCAGCGACACATAGGCGATGCCGATTTTCTCCATCAGCTTGATGGCTTCGATATAGGTCTCGTGCGGGTTCTCTTCGACTAAACCCAGATACACCCGCGCCTCATCGGTGCTGACAAACAGTGGCGCAAAGCGCACGCCAACCCGATCAGCGCCGACCACATCGGCCACTGCTTGGGTGATTTCCTGCAAAAAGCGCAATCGATTAGGCAAAGAGCCACCGTATTCATCGGTACGCGTATTGCTGTGCGCACTGATGAACTGATTAACCAAATAGCCATTGGCGCAGTGCAGCTCCACCCCATCAAAACCAGCCTCTAGGGCATTGCGGGCTGCTTGTGCATATAACTGCACCAACTCCTTTACCTCGGCGGTGCTCAACTCGCGCGGCATAGACGGTTCGGCCAGCGCACCGGTGCCAGGGCCAGTCTCAATAAACACACTGACATTGTCGGCAGCGATGGCTGAAGGAGCTATCGGCGCATCGCCATTGGGCTGCAGCGAGGTGTGCGAGACCCGTCCAACGTGCCAAAGCTGGGCAAAAATCGGCTTGCCTTCGGCATGTACCGCCGCGGTGACCAGCTTCCAACCGTCGATTTGCGCTTGGCTGTGCATGCCCGGCGTCCAGGCGTAACCCTGGCCACGCGGTTCAATTTGCACGCCCTCGGTAATTAACAGCCCAGCGGTGCTGCGCTGGCGGTAGTAGTTGGCCATCAATGCATTGGGAACATTACCGGGCTGGCTGCTGCGTGAGCGGGTTAGCGGCGGCAATACCATGCGGCTTTCCAGCACGAATGGACCAAGCTTGATGGGGCTGAACAGAGCTAACGTCTTCATATAAACACCTAGAAATCTATATTTATGAATATGCTTAGTACCAGTACGCCACATTCATGACCAACTGGCGACTAGCCACTTTTGTATTCTTTTAGCGACTGATGCAGTTGATAGCGGCACAAAACCTAGGCTATCGACTGCACACATGCGCTGACCTTTTAAATAATTACCGTGATATCGACATATGTCAATATCTATTTATCAGAGAATACGCTGCGTATTGATTGAAAATACTGAGCCTAAAAAATCACTAGACGACTGGTCTAGTCGTCATTATCATAACTGTCATGAAGACTTCTTATGACAATACCCGCCAGCATTTACTCGATACCGGCCATCAAATAATGGCCGCCAAGGGTTTCTCTGGCGTCGGTTTAAATGAAATTCTGCTCACGGCTGGCGTGCCTAAGGGCTCGTTTTATCATTACTTTAAATCCAAAGAGCTGTATGGCCAGGCACTGCTGGAAGACTATTTCAGCACCTACCTCAGCCTCTTGGCGCAACGTTTTGCCAACGCTAGCCTGCCGGCAGGTGAGCGGTTAATGAGCTATTGGCAGCAATGGTTAGTCGGTTACAGCGGCCCGTGCAGTGAGCAGAAATGCTTGGTGGTTAAGTTGGCCGCCGAAGTAGCCGACTTGTCCGAGGCCATGCGCATTACCCTGCGTGACGGTACCGACCAGATCATCGGCCAACTAGCCGAATGCATCAGCGCTGGCCGTGACGACGGCTCGCTGCCGGAGCAGGATGCCATGGCCACAGCGACTATGCTCTACCAACTTTGGCTGGGGGCCAGCTTGCTGGCTAAGCTGCACCGCACTAGCCTGCCAATGCAGCAAGCTATGCAGATGACACAAAAAATTCTCAGCGCATAACAGCGCTCTAAAACGACCCGCCATTGCTGGCGGGTATTTTTTTCAATGAAAAGTAGTCGACTGGTCTAATAAGCGAGTAGGCTGCCACACAACCCATTCGCCACAGGAGTAAATAAACGATGCTTAACTTCGACTTTTACAACCCAACCCATATCAGCTTTGGCCAAGGCCGTATCGCCGAACTGGATCGTTTGATCCCTAGCGATGCCAAGGTTATGGTCCTGTTTGGCGGGCACAGCGCCCAGCGCACCGGCACCCTGGCCGAGGTGCAAGCAGCCCTTGGCCAACGCCAAGTGCACTTATTTGGCGGCGTCGAAGCGAATCCAAGCTACGAAAAACTGATGGAAGCGGTTGAGTTAGTGCGCAGTGAAAAGCTCGACTTTCTCCTCGCGGTCGGCGGCGGTTCGGTGATCGACGGCACCAAGTTTGTCGCAGCAGCCGCCAATTACGTCGGCGAGCCATGGGAAATCTTACAAACCGGGGCGCGTAAAGTAACCCAAGCGCTGCCCATCGGCACGGTATTAACCTTGGCGGCCACCGGTTCAGAAATGAACAACGGCGGAGTCATCACCCGCCTGTCGTTGCAGGCCAAACTGCCGTTTCGCAATAACCTGTTATTCCCACGTTTCTCGATCCTCGACCCAAGCAAGAGCTTTACCTTGCCAGTGCGCCAAGTAGCCAATGGCGTGGTCGATGCTTTCGTGCACGTGGTCGAGCAATACCTAACCTACCCGGCCAATGCGCCAGTACAAGACCGCTTTTCCGAAGGTCTGCTGCTGACCCTGATTGAGCAAGGCCCGCTAGCCCTCAGCCAGCCAGAAGACTATGACGTACGCGCCAACCTGATGTGGGTAGCGACCATGGCCCTGAATGGTCTGATTGGCGCCGGCGTACCGCAAGACTGGTCGACCCACATGATCGGCCACGAACTGACCGCCCTGCATGGGCTGGATCATGCACAAACCTTAGCAATAGTGCTGCCCTCCATGCTGCAACAACGGCGCAGTGCCAAACGCGAAAAATTACTGCAATACGCCGAGCGCGTGTGGAACCTGCACACCGGTGATGACGAGCAACGCATTGATGCGGCTATTCAAAAAACTCGTGAATTCTTCGAAGCCCTTGGGGTCAAAACTCATCTCAGCGATTACGGTCTTAGCAGCGATGCCATTACCCCGCTGCTGGCCCAGCTGGAAAGCCACGGCATGAGCAAACTCGGCGAGCACCGTGACATTGATATCGCCACCAGCCGCCTGGTGCTTGAAGCCAGTCTTTAATTGCGCTACTCAAGGACATTCCCATGACCCAGAACAGCCAAAACAACCGCCGCATCGTACTGGCCTCGCGCCCGCACGGCGCGCCGACTGCCAGCAACTTCCGCCTCGAGCAACAACCTCTGCCGGTACCTGGCGAGGGTGAACTACTGCTGCGCAGCGTTTATCTATCTCTCGACCCGTACATGCGTGGCCGTATGAGCGACGCAGCCTCGTATGCCGCAAGCGTTGGCATTGATGAGGTTATGCTCGGTGCTACTGTTAGCCGCGTCGTCACCTCGAAGCATCCCGACTACAGCGTTGGTGATTGGGTATTGGCCTACAGCGGCTGGCAAGACTATGCCATCAGCGACGGCAACGGCCTGACCCAACTGGGCCAAACGCCAAGCAATCCGTCTTGGGCCTTGGGCATTCTCGGCATGCCAGGTTTCACCGCCTACATGGGCCTGCTCGACATCGGTAAACCGCAAGCGGGTGAAACACTGGTAGTCGCTGCAGCTACCGGGCCGGTGGGCGCTACTGTCGGACAGATCGGCAAACTGAAAGGTTGCCGCGTGGTTGGCGTGGCCGGTGGCGCCGAAAAATGCCGCCACGCCGTGGAGGTGCAAGGGTTCGATCTGTGCCTAGATCACCACGCCGGCGACTTTGCCGAACAACTGGCCGAGGCCTGCCCAGAGGGCATCGACATCTATTATGAGAGCGTCGGCGGTAAAGTGTTTGATGCAGTGCTGCCATTGCTCAACACCGGCGCACGAATTCCCGTTTGCGGCCTGATCGCCCAATACAACGCCACGGCGCTGGATGACGGCCCGGATCGTCTCGCCCTGCTGATGCGCACCATCCTGACCAAGCGTTTAAAGATTCAAGGCTTCATCATTTTTGATGACTACGCCCATCGCTACGACGAGTTTGCCAAGGACATGAGCGCATGGCTCGCCGCAGGCAAAATCACCTATCGGGAAGATTTAGAAGACGGCCTAGAAAACGCACCGCAAGCCTTTATCGGCCTGCTCGAAGGCAAAAATTTCGGCAAGTTGGTAGTGCGCGTTGGCGCGGATAATTAATCCCTGAACAGAGAGAAGAATATGAAAATTTTGATGGTTTTAACCTCCCACGATCAACTCGGCGACACCGGCAATAAAACCGGCTTCTGGCTCGAGGAGTTCGC
>JBBKVZ010000361.1:0-6516 GCA_037968715.1 Pseudomonas sp. | reverse complement strand
CCCTGAATCGGCCGTAACGCGCCGGATAAGGCCAGTTCACCTAAGCATTCGAGGTTGGCGAGGGCGGCAGCCGGCACTTGGCCGCTGGCGGCCAGAATGCCCAAGGCAATCGCTAGGTCAAAGCGGCCGCCATCTTTGGGTAAGTCGGCCGGAGCCAGGTTGAGGGTGATGCGCCTTGCGGGAAAGTCGAAGCCACAATTGAGGATGGCGCTGCGCACGCGGTCTTTGCTTTCTTTTACCGCCGCTTCCGGCAGCCCCACCAGCGCCAGCGAGGGCAAACCGTTGGCCAGATGCGCCTCGACGGTGACGGCGGGCGCTTCGATGCCCACTTGGGCGCGGCTGTGGACGATGGCCAGCGACATGATCACTCCTTGATCAGCTCGCCCGTGCGGATCGGTTGATCAGTCGACGGGCGAGCTTGGGTCCGCTGAGTCTAGCTTGGCTTGTAGTTCTACCACTTTAATTTCGAGCGCTTCTAGGCGTGAGCGGGTACGGGCCAACACCACCATCTGGCTGTCGAACTCATCGCGGCTAACCAGATCGAGTTTGCTGAAGGCGCTTTGCATAAGGGCTTTAAATTGTGCCTCTAACTCACTGCGCGGTAGTGGACCATCGCTGCTGAACAGGCGTGCGGCTTGTGAGCCAAGGACGTCGAGAAGGGCTTTGGGTGGCAGCATAGTGAGGCTCCATAACGGTTGTAGGGCAGTGTAACACGCAGCCTTTGGGCGAATCCGGGTCGCGCCCCTGCACGATTTCGTGCAGGGGTTGGTGGCTAAGCGCTTCTTTATGGTGCGTTAACCTTTGTCGCAATGTGCTGCCAATAGATGATTTAGGCCCTAGTGCGCGGAAAAAATGCATTTTTAGCAAAACTGGCAAGCTTTCTGCTTAGTCTCTCTTGAGGTCTGCATTTAGAGCGCGAATGTATGCCGGGCATGACCCATGAAGTTTTGCCGGCAGCAGTTGCAGGATGCACAACAAAGTAAGCAAAGGCGGGCTTTGGCGTTACAAAGCCAGACACTGCGCTTAGACTTGTAACGGGTTCGAACCTGGGGCAAGTCCATTAATATCAGGAGAAAGTCAGATGAAATTAGTTACTGCCATCATCAAACCGTTCAAGTTGGACGACGTCCGCGAGTCACTGTCGGAAATCGGCGTGCAGGGCATCACCGTTACTGAGGTTAAAGGCTTCGGGCGTCAGAAGGGTCACACCGAGTTGTACCGTGGCGCTGAATACGTGGTCGACTTTCTACCTAAAGTAAAAATCGACGTGGCCATTGCTGATGATCAGCTAGACCGCGTTATTGAAGCCATCACTAAGGCTGCCAACACCGGCAAGATCGGCGACGGCAAGATCTTCGTGGTTAACCTGGAACAAGCTATCCGCATCCGTACCGGCGAAACCGGCACCGACGCTGTTTAAAACCGTAGCCCCGAACCCTACGCCCCAGGAGATACACTTATGACGTTACGCAAGGTTGCAGGGCTTGGTGCCCTGTTATCGCTCGTCACCCCAGGCCTCGCTATGGCTGACGAAGTGGTACTGAACTCAGGCGACACCTCTTGGATGCTGGTTGCCAGCGTCTTGGTATTGTTGATGACCATTCCGGGCCTGGCGCTGTTTTACGGCGGCATGGTGCGCTCGAAAAATATTCTTTCGGTTATGGTGCAGTGCTTTGCCATCACCGGTCTGATCAGTCTTCTGTGGGTCATGTACGGCTACAGCATGACCTTTGACACCACAGGCATGGAGGAAGGGGTGACTAACCTGAATTCCTTTGTGGGTGGCTTCTCTAAAGTATTTTTGAGCGGCATCACTCCAGACAGTCTGATGGCGACTGTGCCGGAAAGCGTTTTTGTGATGTTCCAGATGACGTTCGCCATCATTACTCCGGCGTTGATCGTCGGTGCTTTTGCTGAGCGTATGAAGTTCTCTGCCATGCTGATCTTCATGGGCGTGTGGTTCACCCTGGTGTATGCACCTATCGCACACATGGTCTGGGGCGGTCCTGGTGGCCTGATGTGGGACTGGGGCGTGTTGGACTTTGCTGGTGGCACCGTGGTGCACATCAATGCTGGTGTGGCTGGCTTGGTGGCATGCCTGGTACTGGGCAAGCGTAAAGGCTACCCAACCACGTCGATGGCCCCGCACAACCTGGGTTACACCTTGGTCGGCGCTGCAATGCTCTGGGTTGGCTGGTTCGGTTTCAACGCCGGCTCTGCTGTAGCGGCTAACGGCACTGCCGGTATGGCCATGCTGGTAACTCAGATCGCTACTGCTGCTGCAGCGTTGGGCTGGATGTTTGCTGAGTGGCTGACCCACGGTAAGCCAAGCGCACTGGGCATTGCCTCGGGTGTGGTAGCGGGTCTGGTGGCAATCACTCCTGCGGCAGGCACTTGTGGCCCGATGGGCGCCATCGTTATTGGTCTGTCGGCTTCGGTTATTTGCTTCTTCTGCGCCACCAGCCTCAAGCGCAAGCTTGGCTACGACGACTCGTTAGATGCATTCGGCGTACACGGTATTGGCGGTATCGTTGGTGCCTTGTTGACCGGTGTATTCGCAGCCCCTGCTTTGGGTGGCTTCGGTACGGTTACTGACATTCCTGCGCAACTGTTCATTCAGTTCAAAGGCGTGGCATTCACCGTGCTTTACACCGCGATCATTACTTATGTGATCCTCAAAGTGATCGATATGGTGATGGGCCTGCGTGTTAGCGACGAAGAAGAGACAGTCGGTCTCGACTTGGCGCTGCACAACGAGCGTGGCTACAACCTGTAAGGGCTTTACCCAGCGCCTGAGTCGCTGGGTAACGCTGCAGCAGCCTGTGCTAAGGCGCAGGTTGCAGAATGCAAAACGCCCGGATTTCCGGGCGTTTTGCATTCTGTTTTGAGCAAGTGCTAGTTTGAGTGTGCGCAGCCCTTTGCTTTTTCTGGCAGCGCGCTAGAATGCGCCGGTAAGTGCGCGGACAGTTGCAGGGTTGATGCACTTAACCATCTGATTTTGCCGCTGGGTTAGAAATTTGACGCGGTTGGGCTATAACTAATTTGCTTTTCGCAAGTCATGAGGTTGGAACATGAGTGACGAAGATTTAGAACAAGACGAACTCGAAGGCGCTGATGAAGACGAAGCGGAAGAGCTGGAATCTGCCGATGATGGTGTCAGTGATGACAACGACGATGACAGTGATGATAGCGATGGCATTCCTGCTGCGAAAAAGAGCAAGGCTAAAGCTAAAGCTGCAGTTGACGTAGAAGCGCTGCCGAGCGTTGAGGCCAAGCAGAAAGAACGTGATGCCTTGGCCCGTGCCATGGAAGAGTTTCTTTCGCGTGGCGGCAAGGTTCAGGAGGTCGACGTTAACGTAGTGGCCGACCCGCCCAAGAAGCCTGAAAGCAAATACGGCAGCCGCCCGATCTAAGGTGGTCGCAGTAATAAAAAACCCGCGTTGATCGCGGGTTTTTTATTGGCTATGTCCTCGTTATGTATTGCCGGCCCTATTTTGTAGGGTGGGCTTTAGCCCACCAGCGCGGGGTAAGAGCCTTGGTGGGCTAAAGCCCGCCCTACGTTTTGCGCTCAATACGTAACAGGGACATAGCCTTTTTATTGGCTCTTGCCTCGTTTCGTTTGGCCGGGGTTGTACCAGCCACAACAGGTAAGTCTTTAAGCTCATGCTACTGCGGATATTTAGCCTTTAGACCAGCTGGCTAGCAGTGCTGGCAGCTCGTTGAGGCGGCGTATCTCACCGTTGGCTCGTTCGCCGCTGGGCCAGTCTTTGTTCTGCGGGTTAAACCAGATGCTGCGCAGGCCGGCGGCGCGCGCGCCGGCGATGTCGTCGCTGGGATGATCGCCAATATGCACGGCCTGCTCGGCGGCAACGTTGGCCTGTTGCAGTGCGCGTTGGAAGGGCAGTGGGTCAGGTTTACCGACCCCGAGCTCTTCGGCGCACAGGGCAAACTTAAAATAATCGGCCAAGCCAAGCCGGCGCACGTCGGCATTACCGTTGGTAATCACCCCTAGCTGATAGTGGTTGGCCAGATGCTCAAGTGTTGTGTGCACATCGGGAAATAGGGATACCTGATGACGGGCGGCGAGAAAGACTTGGAAGCCGGCTTCAGCCAGTTCTGCGGCTTGGCTCTCGGGGTAACCAACCTCTTGCAGGGCGCGCAGTAAAATTCGTCGGCGTAGTTCACTCAACCGATGTTTCAGTCGCGGATCTAGCTCGAGCAATTGTGCGCGAATGCGCCACAGATGCTCAATCGGTACTGCGCCAAGTTGCCCGGCATGCTCGCCGAGCCAGTCGCGCAGGGTGGCTTCGGCGCTGTGCATAACCTGGGCGACGTCCCAGAGGGTGTCGTCGAGGTCAAAGGTGATCAGGCGGATAGGCATGGGCAATTACTCGCTCGACGTGCGGCGTTTGGCGCGCGGATGGGCACCGTCGTAAACCGTCGCCAGGTGTTGGAAATCTAAGTGGGTGTAAATCTGTGTAGTGGCTATATCGGCGTGGCCGAGGAGCTCTTGCACCGCACGCAGGTCTTGCGACGACTCCAGCATATGGCTGGCAAAACTGTGTCTGAGCATATGCGGATGCAGGTGCTGGCCGAGTTCGCGCTCGCCGGCTTGTTGCATGCGCAGCTGGATCGCGCGTGGTCCGAGGCGACGGCCCTGCTGGCTGATAAACATTGCACCGTCAGGCGGATTGGCCAGCGCCCGGAGCGGTAGCCAGAGCGCCAGTGCTTCGCGGGCCTTGCTGCCGACCGGCAACACGCGGGTCTTGTTACCCTTGCCGCAAACTTCAACCAAACCCTCGCTAAGGTCGAGGCGGTCGATATCCAGCCCGACCATTTCCGCCAAACGCAGGCCGCAGGAGTAACAGAGCTCCAGCAGCGCTTGATCGCGGCGGGCGAGAAAGTCGTCTTCAACCGCGCCCTCAAGCAATTGCAACGTGCGGTCGGCATCCAAGGTTTTCGGCAGGCGGCGCTGGCCTTTGGGCGGGCTAAGGCCGCTGGCGGGGTCGTGCTGGCAATGGCCGTGGCGGTTTAAATACTGATAAAAGCCGCGCACCGCGGACAGCAGGCGGGCCAGACTCTTCGCGCCCAGCCCGTTCAAGTGCAAGCGCGCAATCAGGCGCCGTAGGCGCGGCGTGTCCAGTTCTTTCCAGTTGGGCAGTGACTCTTGCAGGCAAAACGCCAGAACCTTGTGCAGGTCGCTGCGGTACGCGCTTAGCGTGTGTGCCGACAACTGCCGTTCACTGCGCAGTTGCTCTAGGTAGGCATCCAGCAGGGTTTGCATAAGCGATTGCCCGTTAAGAGTTTACGGTAAAACGTAGGGTGGGCTTCAGCCCACCAAACTCCTTATCGAGCGGCGGTGGGCTAATAAAGCCCACCCTACAAAACCGACCTACAACAGCTAACGGGTACATAGCCTTTGTAGAAGACTTAGCGCACCGAACGCAGTTGGGTGGCAAAGCGTGGCAATACCCGCGCCAGTGCTTCGCTGATGTAGCTGAGAAATAGGGTGCCGAGCGAGCTTTTGTAATGCTGTGGGTCTGGGCTGCCGATGGCCAGCACGCCGTGCAGACCTTGATGGCTGATGGTTACCACCGCCGCCGAGCCAATCTGTTCGCGTTGCTGCTCACCGAACAAGAACGCCAGTTCGTGACTGCGCAACACGCCGCAAAGGGTTTTGCCGCCGCTCAATAAACCACCAATGGCTTGATGGGCTTCGGCTGAACTGACCCAGCGGCCAACGGTCATCGGTGTATCACTGAACAGAATCAGGCTGACAAAGGGCACTTGGAACTCATGGCGCAGACTGTCTTCCACCGCGCCAACCACTTCTTCTAAGCTCGCCGCATCCAGCAGATCAAGCACTAGGCGGCGGGTTTTGTCGAATAACCGATCGTTATCGCGAGCTACGTCCATCAGGTGCGACAAGCGATGGCGCATCTCGACGTTGCGCTCACGGAGCAGTTTTACCTGATGCTCGACCAGTGACACGGTGGTGCCGCGCTGGTGCGGAATGCGCAACTCGCTGAGCAGCTCTTCCTGCTCGACGAAGAACTGCGGGTTGGCGCGTAAAAACGCCGCCACCTGTTCGGCTTGCACGGTTTGCGGGTCCTGGCTTTGCTCAGTCATGGGCGCTGCTCGGTGGTAGACGATGCCTGATTAGAGTTGCGCCACTGTGGTCATAGACGCACCTGGCCTTCGTAAACGCGGGCAGCAGGCCCGGTCATCATAACGGGGTGATCGCCGCCTGCCCACTCGATAGACAAGCGTCCGCCGGGCAGTTCGATCTGTACCGGTGAATCCATCCAGCCCTGGCTAATCGCCGCTACAGCCGCCGCACAGGCCCCCGTGCCGCAGGCTTGGGTTTCGCCGGCGCCACGCTCCCACACGCGCAGTTTGGCGTAGTGCCGGTCAACCACCTGAATAAAGCCGACATTCACCCGCTGCGGGAAGCGTGCGTGCAACTCCAGCTTAGCGCCGAGGGCGTGTACCGGTGCCAGTTCGGCGTCATCAACG
>JBBKVZ010000360.1:0-10295 GCA_037968715.1 Pseudomonas sp. | reverse complement strand
GAGCGCTTGCAGCGCTTCTTTGACCCTGCTGGGCCGAGCCGTTGGGCGATTAAAGCGCCGATTAAGACCCGGGTTGAATTTCGCGCGCTTAATTTGCTCGACAGTTATGCAAGCTTGGGCAAGTTTGATGTGGTGTTCTGTCGAAATGTGCTGATTTACTTCTCGGCTGAGGTAAAGAAAGACATTTTGCTGCGTATCCACGGCACGCTTAAGCCCGGCGGCTACCTATTTTTGGGTGCTTCTGAGGCGCTCAATGGTTTGCCCGATCATTATCAAATGGTGCAGTGCAGCCCAGGGATTATCTATAAAGCCAAGTAAGTTGTGTGCATAAAAAAGGCTATGTACCCGTTACGTGTTGAGTGCAAAACGTAGGGTGGGCTTTAGCCCACCAAGGTTCTTACTCCGCGCTGGTGGGCTAAAGCCCACCCTACAAAATAGGGCCTGCAACACATAACTAGGACACACAGCATAAAAAAAGGAGGCCTGAGGCCTCCTTTTTTTATGCTCTGCTCACTAGCGCTTGAACGGAATGAGCCTCAGCGTAATCCGCTTAATGCCACGAAAACGCCAAGCCAGTGTGCTTTGAGTTTTTGCCGTTATTGGCTTATTTCCCTTCGGGTAGCGCAGCGCGGTTCAGCGTTCGCGAGGACGACAATGCTTAAGGCGCTCTTGCCAGCCACTCACGTTTGAATCACGCGCGCATGCTTAGCCTTTTTGCATCAGCCAGCCTGCGCGAGTTATTGCCGCTGGCTGGCTTGAGGCGGCAATAGCTTACCGCTTTGCTGTTTTTGTGCAGTTGATGATTGGTTAAGTTATTGATAAATAACAATTTAATATTATGGCATAACCCTTGCTATGTGTTTGGTACGTACATTTAGGCAGGGGTCTTACGGCCATGAGCATTAGTTTCGCTTCCGCACTCGGTATTCACGATAAAGCCCTTAGCTTTCGCGCTCAGCGTGCCGAGGTGCTGGCTAACAATATGGCCAATGCCGATACGCCAAATTTCAAAGCGCGCGATCTGGACTTTGCCTCGGTGCTTGCCGAGCAGAGCAGTAAAACCCAAGGCGGCCAGTTTCAGATGCGTGCCGATAATAGCCGACATATAGAAATGGAGGGCTTTCCTGTCGGTGAGCCCAATGTTCTGTTTCGAACCCCGGCGGCGCCCTCGCTAGATCAGAACACCGTCGACTTACAGCTAGAGCAGGCCAGCTATGCAGAGAACTCGGTGCAGTTTCAGGCCAGTTTTACCCTGCTAAATAGCAAATTCAAAGGTCTGATCAACGCGATACGCGGCGAATAACGGAGAGCTCAGTCATGTCATTAGCCAGTGTGTTTAATATCGCCGGAACCGGCATGAGTGCGCAGAGCACTCGGCTGAATACCATCTCCAGCAATATCGCCAATGCTGAAACGGTGTCTTCAAGCATTGATCAGACCTACCGGGCGCGGCATCCGGTGTTCGCCACCATGTATCAGAACGCGCAGCAGGGCGGCGGTTCTTTGTTCGCAGATCAAGATCAGTCTGGCGCCGGTGTGCAGGTGTTAGGTGTGATTGAGGATCAAAGTAATTTGATCCCGCGCTACGAGCCCAATCACCCGGCCGCTGATGGCAATGGCTACGTGTACTACCCCAACGTTAATGTGGTTGAAGAGATGGCTGACATGATTTCCGCCAGTCGCGCCTTTCAGACCAACGTTGAAATGATGAATACCGCCAAGCAGATGATGCAGCGTGTACTGACCCTGGGTCAGTAAACCGCGAATAAGGAGTGATCATGAGCATCGATAGCACTAATGCCACTGGCGCAGTTCTTGAGCAGTATCAGGTCAAAACGGCCGCGCCCGCGAGTAATGAGCTTGGCAAGAACGAGTTCCTGAACTTGCTGGTTGCGCAGTTGAATAACCAGGACCCTTTGTCGCCACAAGATAACGGTGCCTTCATTGCCCAGCTGGCCCAGTTCAGCCAGGTGGAGGGCATCGGTAAGCTGAATACCAGCATGGAGTCGCTGGTCTCTGGTTATCAGTCTTCACAAGCGTTGCAGGCTTCATCATTGGTCGGTCGTAAGGTGATAGTACCGACCGAAAAGGCCGTGGTGGACACCAGTGAGACCTTCAAGGCTAGCCTGGCATTGCCAGTCACCAGCAGTAACGTCTACGTCAATGTTTATGACACTGCCGGTGCCTCGGTTAGTCGTATCAATCTGGGCGCGCAAGAAGCCGGCAATGTCAGCTTTATGTGGGATGGCAAAGATTCCGGCGGCAATTTGTTGCCGCCCGGCACTTACAAGTTTCAAGCACAAGCCAGTTACGGGGCGGAAACCAAGGGCCTTAGCACCATGCTGCCGGCGAACGTCGACAGCGTCACTCTGGGCCAAAACGGTGGCGAGTTGATGCTCAATCTTGCCGGTCTTGGCAGTATTGGACTGTCTCAGGTTCAGGTCATTGGTCAGTAATCTAGTCGTATTAGTGCCGGCGGTACCGGCCAAGGAGTCAGCTCATGTCATTTAACGTCGGTCTTAGTGGTCTGCGGGCGGCAACCAGTGATTTGAACGTCACCGGTAATAACATCGCCAACGCCGGTACCGTTGGCTTTAAACAATCGCGTGCCGAATTTGCCGATATCTATGCGGCATCGACCGTGGGTGGCGGGTCTAACCCGATTGGCAGTGGTGTGACGCTGTCCGGTGTGTCGCAACTGTTCAAACAGGGCAATGTCAATAACACTCAAAACGGTTTAGACCTCGCCGTCAATGGCAATGGCTTCTTTGTGACCAGTAATAATGGTGACGTGAGCTATACCCGGGCGGGGTACTTCGGCACCGACAAAGAGGGTTTTGTGGTGAATAACTTCGGTTATAAATTGCAAGGCTATGCAGTGGATGCCAACGGTACTTTGCAAAATGGCTTGGTTACTGATGTGCAAATTCAAACGGCCAGTCAGGCGCCTAAGGCCACAACGAAGGTTGATCAGACCTTCAATTTGAACTCAACCAATACCGTGCCAACAGCTACGCCGTTTAATCCCAGCGATCCGACCAGCTACAACTCGGCAACCTCGACCAATATTTATGACTCTCAGGGTAACTCCCATGTCATGACCCAGTATTTTGTTAAGAATGCTGCGAATACATGGACCATGAATATGCTTATCGATGGGCGCAACCCAGCGACGCCTACTTCAACCGCGCCTTATAGCGCGACTATGAACTTTAGTGCCTCTGGACAGTTGCTTACGCAAACCCCTGTTACCGGTTTGGTTGCTGGGGCGAATGGGACCTTGAATTTGGCCGACTGGGTGCCTGCAGCGCCCGATACCGCGGTTCCTCCGGTATGGAGTGCCAATGGCACCAACACCCCGGCAGTACCGATAAATCTGGATCTGCGCCCCTCGAGCCAGTTTGCTAGCAGCTTTGCCGTGAGCAGCGTTGCTCAAGACGGTTACACCACCGGCCAGCTCGCCGGGCTTGAAGTGGACGACACCGGGATTATTTTTGCCCGCTACACCAATGGTCAGTCGAAGACCCAGGGGCAGGTGGTGTTGGCTAACTTTGCCAACCAGCAAGGGCTTACCCCAGTGGGCAAAACCGCCTGGATCCAGTCGTTTCAATCGGGCGAGCCGGTGGTGGGTACACCGCGCAGCGGCACCTTGGGGGCATTACAGTCTGGGGCGCTGGAAGACTCCAACGTAGAACTGTCAGACCAGTTGGTGAACCTGATCGTGGCGCAGCGTAATTACCAGGCAAACGCGAAAACCATTGAGACCGAGAGCGCGATTACCCAGACCATTATCAATCTGCGCTGATGTTTTGGCTGCGGCAATGGGCTGCGCTTTAGGCGGCAGATATTCGCCGTTAATTTGACTAAAAAACCCCGCAAGGGGTTTTTTGTTTTATTAAGTTTATATTTTTCAGCAGGTTACATATTTTTTTGACGGTGGCATGGCGATTGCTTTGCTAGTAGTAACAAAGCTGCGGGCGATTGGCGCCCATCCCAAGGAGGCATGCCATGGACAAAATGTTATACGTCGCCATGACTGGCGCCAGTCAAAACACCTTGGCTCAACGCGCCCATGCCAACAATTTGGCGAACATCTCGACCAGTGGTTTCCAGCGCGATTTTGAGCAAGCCCGTTCCATGCCGTTATTCGGCGAGGCGCTGCCGACTCGGGTGTTTGCCATGACCGAGCGGCCGGGCACGGACTTTACCCCCGGCTCCATGCAGGAAACCGGCGGCGACCTCGATGTTGCAGTTGAAGGTGACGGCTGGTTAGCCGTGCAAGCACCGGACGGCAGCGAAGCTTACGTGCGCAGCGCCAGTCTTAAAGTTGATGCCTTGGGTATGTTGCGTACCGGCAGTGGCTTGCCGGTGCTAGGCAATGGCGGGCCGATTGCCGTGCCTCCTGAGCAAAAAATTGAAATCGGCCAAGACGGCACCATCAGCATTCGTGCCCTCGGCGAGGGGCCGAGTGTGATTGCTGAAGTGGATCGCCTCAAGCTGGTCAAGCCAGACCTTAAGCAGATGGAGAAAGGCCTCGACGGCATGATCCACTTCAAGGGGGGCGAGTTGCTGGCCGACGCTAACGTGCGACTGAACTCGGGTTTTTTACAGTCCAGCAACGTCAATGCGGTGGAGGAAATGACCGCGATTCTTTCCTTATCACGCCAGTTTGAACTGCATATCAAGATGATGCGCACTGCCGAAGACAATGACACGGCGATGGCGCGAGTTTTGCAAATCTCTTAACCAGCAGCCTAATTAGTAGTTTAGGGCGCCGTAAAACCGGCGCCTGAGGAGAACGACCATGATGCCAGCTCTGTGGGTCAGTAAAACCGGTTTGGCGGCTCAGGACATGAACCTGACCACCATTTCCAACAACTTAGCCAACGTCTCGACTACTGGCTTTAAGCGTGATCGTGCCGAATTCCAAGACCTGCTTTACCAAATTCGTCGCCAGCCCGGTGCGCAGTCCAGTCAGGACACGCAGTTGCCCACCGGCTTGCAGTTGGGTACTGGGGTACGCATCGTCGGCACCGCCAAGCAGTTCACTCAGGGTGGTTTGCAAACCACCGAGCAGCCGCTGGACATGGCTGTTAATGGACGCGGTTTCTTTCAGATTTTACAGCCCGACGGCACGGTGTCTTACACCCGTGATGGCAGTTTTCACCTCGACTCTAACGGGCAGATGGTGACCTCCCAAGGCTTTTCTCTGGAGCCTGCGATTGTCTTGCCGGCCGAGGTGCAAACCCTGTCCGTGGGTGAAGATGGCACGGTATCCGTCACCGTAAGTGGTAACCCGACGCCGCAAGTTGTCGGCAATATTCAGACTGCCGACTTTGTTAACCCGGCGGGTTTGCAAGCGATTGGCAATAACCTGTTTTTGGAAACCGGTGCCAGTGGCGCGCCGCAAGTCGGTACTCCTGGCCTGACCGGCTTGGGGCCGGTGCTGCAGAACACCCTGGAAAACTCCAACGTCAGCGTGGTTGAGGAGTTGGTCAATATGATCACCACCCAGCGCGCTTATGAGATGAACTCAAAGGTCATCTCCACCTCTGACCAGATGCTCGGCTTCTTGAGTCAGAATCTTTAATTTCTCGGCTGCGGCGTGCCGCGTGAGCCCGGAGGTAGTAGTTATGAGCCGGTTAATGATTGTACTCATCACACTCGGTGTTTTGGCGTTGAGTGGCTGTGTGGCGCCGGCGGCAAGACCCAATGATCCGTATTTTTCACCGGTGATGCCGCGCACCCCGTTGCCTGCCGCGCAGAACAATGGGGCTATTTTTCAGCCGGGTTTTGGCAGCAATTTGTACGACGATCGTAAGGCTTATCGAGTGGGGGACATCATCACGGTGACCCTGAATGAGAAAACCCAAGCGAGCAAAGGCGCGAATTCTAAAATCGCCAAAGACAGCACCGCGAAGATGGGCCTCACCTCGTTATTTGGCAGTTCGCTGTCGGTCGACAATCCTGGTCAGGGCAATATTCTCAATCCGCTGGATGCCGCCAATCTTAATCTCGACGTTGGCTACAGCGGCTCGCGCAATGCCGAAGGCAAAAGTGTGGCCGCGCAAAGCAACAGTTTGAGTGGCTCGATCACCGTGACCGTGGCGGAGGTGTTGCCCAATGGTGTGCTGTCGATACGCGGCGAAAAATGGCTAACCCTGAACACCGGTGATGAGCTAATGCGCATTGCCGGGCTGGTTCGCCCCGATGACATCGGCACCGACAACACCGTGTCGTCAACCCGCGTGGCCGACTCGCGCATCACTTATTCCGGTACTGGCGCGTTCGCTGATGCCAGCCAGCCGGGATGGTTTGACCGCATGCTTATCAGCCCGCTGTGGCCATTCTAAGGTGCCGACCATGAGACGCTTACTCAGTGCAGTTTGCCTGCTGTTGCTGGCCAGTGCCGTGCAGGCCGAGCGCTTGAAAGACCTAGCCAGCATTCAGGGTGTGCGCACCAACCAGTTGCTCGGTTACGGCTTAGTGGTCGGTTTGAATGGCACCGGCGACCAAACCACGCAAACGCCTTTTACCCTACAGACCTTTAATAACATGATGGCGCAGTTTGGTATCAAGGTGCCGGTTGGCGGCAACGCCCAGCTGAAAAACGTCGCTGCCGTGGCGCTGTATGCCGACTTGCCGGCGTTCGCCAAACCTGGGCAAAGCATTGATGTGACGGTTAACTCGATTGGTAATGCGAAGAGTTTGCGCGGCGGCAGCTTGCTGATGGCGCCACTCAAGGGCATGGACGGCAATATTTACGCGATTGCCCAGGGTAGCTTGGTGGTGGGCGGTTTTGATGCATCGGGTGCGGACGGCTCAAAGATCACCGTGAATGTGCCCTCGTCCGGGCGGATTCCCAATGGCGCCAGTGTTGAGCGGCCAGTACCGAGTGGTTTCAACCAGGGCAACACCTTGACGTTAAACCTTAATCGCGCCGACTTTACGACCGCCAAGCGGATTGTCGACAAGATCAATGAACTGCTCGGCCCTGGTGTCGCTCAGGCGCTAGATGCCGGTTCTGTGCGGGTCAGTGCGCCGATTGATGCCGGTCAGCGGGTCGATTACCTGTCGATTCTGGAGAATCTTGAAGTCGAAGCCGGTCAGGCAGTGGCCAAAATTATTATCAATGCGCGCACCGGCACCATCGTTATTGGCCAGAACGTTGTGGTGCAACCCGCCGCAGTGACGCACGGCAGTCTGACGGTGACCATTACCGAGGATCCGATTGTTAGCCAGCCGAATGCCTTGGCCGGTGGCGATACGGTGGTGGTGCCTAAGTCCAAGGTCAATGTCGATCAAGAGTTAAACCCGATGTTCAAATTCGGACCGGGTACCACGCTGGATGAAATTGTCCGCGCGGTTAACCAAGTGGGCGCATCGCCAAGTGACTTGATGGCGATACTTGAAGCCCTGAAACAAGCCGGCGCGCTGCAAGCCGACTTGATCGTGATTTGAGGTGCTGCTATGAACTCTCGACTCAGTGCTGGCCTTAGCGCCCCCGCAGATTCCGGCGCTTTTACCGACCTTAATCGGCTTAACCAGCTCAAGGTGGGTAAAGGCCGTGACAGTGAAGCCAACATCCACAAGGTGGCTCAAGAGTTTGAGTCGCTGTTCATGGGCGAAATGCTCAAGGCCATGCGTAAGGCCGGCGATGTGGTGGGTGATGGCAATTTCATGAACAGTAACGAGAGCAAAGCCTACCGTGATATGTACGACCAGCAGTTGGCCGTGACCATGTCCAAGGGCCAGGGCGTCGGCTTAGCTGATGTGCTTGAGCGGCAGCTGGGGCAAACCTTGCACCCGAGCGCCTCGCGCGCTAACCCGTTTGCGCAGTTCGCCAGCGGTGTAGCGTCGAGTACCGTTAATGCGGCTGATACGGCCGCCGCGCCAGCGCTGCGTGATGACTCCCAGCTGATTAACCAACGCCGGTTATCGTTGCCGGTCCGTTTAACCGATCGTCTGCTGGCCGGCATTGTGCCGCCATCGACTGCGCAAGCTGCCGGTCAGCCATTGGCGAAAAACGATTGGCTAGCCGCCAAGAGTTTTGCTGCACCCGCCGACAAGCCGCTGAATATTGCCGACAGCGACGCCATCACCGGGCGGCGGATTGCCCAGCCGCCCTTAGCTCCGGGTAAGTCGGCCTTTAGCTCACCGCAAGAGTTCGTTGCCACCATGTTGCCGATGGCTCAGGCTGCGGCGGAAAAAATCGGTGTGGATGCCAATTTTCTGGTCGCGCAAGCCGCGCTGGAAACCGGCTGGGGCAAGTCGATTATTCGTCAGCAAGATGGCAGCAGTAGCCATAACCTGTTCGGTATCAAAGCCGCCGACTGGCAGGGTGAGTCGGCGCGGGTATTAACCACCGAATATGTCGGTGGTAAGGCCACTAAAGAATCCGCCTCGTTTCGTGCCTATGGCTCGTTCGAGCAAAGCTTTAATGACTACGTGAGCTTTTTGCAGAACAACGGCCGCTATGACAACGCGCTGGATGCGGCAGCCAACCCTAAGGATTTCGTCCGTGAACTGCAGCGCGCCGGGTATGCCACCGACCCGCAGTACGCCAACAAAGTGACGCAAATCGCCAAGCAGATGCAAACATATCAGGCAGTCGCGTCGGTAGACGTCGCGACTACCAAGACCTGAGGCCGGCCATGCCCCGCACAGTTTGCAATGCACAACGTTTATGCTGGCCGTCGCGCATCCAAGCGCTGAAGCGGGCGGCATGCTTGCCATTGCTGCGCGCCGCCGGCGATTGCGGTTGGGGGGTGCGCCGTGGCTGATTTACTGAAAATTGGTTTATCTGGGCTGTCCGTCAGCAAAACCAACTTAAGTGTCGCTGGGCACAATATTACCAACGTCAATACTCCGGGCTTTAGTCGTCAGGATGCCGTGCAGGCTACCCAAACCCCGCAATTTTCCGGCGGTGGTTACATCGGCAGCGGCACGACGCTAACCGATATTCGGCGCAGCTACAGTGAGTTTTTGACCGCTCAGGTGCGCACCAGTACGGCGCTGAGCAGCGATGTGGAAGCCTACAAGAGTCAGATCGAGCAACTCGACTCCTTGCTGGCTGGCTCCACCACGGGCATCACCCCTTCATTGCAGAAATTCTTTTCTTCGTTGCAGACTGCCGCCGAGGACCCTGCCAATATTCCCGCCCGACAACTGGTGTTGTCCGAGGCGCAAGGGCTGGCTCGGCGTTTCAATACGGTTTACGACCGCGTCAGCGAGCAGAGCAGTTTCATTAATAAACAGATGGGCGCCGTCGGCGATCAAATTAATCGGTTGAGCACCTCGATCGCCAGCTATAACGATGCAATTGCTATCGCGGCCGCGAACGGCCAGCAGCCTAACGACTTGCTGGATGCCCGCGAAGAATCGATTCGCCAGCTCTCTACCTATATTGGCGTCACGGTAGTGCCGCAGGATGACAACAGCCTGAACCTTTTTGTTGGCTCAGGTCAGCCGTTGGTTGTTGGCAGTAATGCGAGTCGCCTTGAGGTGGTGCCTGGAGTGGCAGACCCCACGCGCTTCGAAGTCAACTTCGTCAGCGGTAATTCGCGGCAACAGATCACTAGCATGTTGACCGGTGGTGAGTTGGGCGGGCTGATTCGTTACCGTGCCGAAACCCTAGACCCAACCCTCAACTCGCTGGGTCGGCTGGCTTTGACGGTCAACGATCAGGTCAATAGCCAGCTTGGACAGGGCTTGGATCTCAAAGGCAAGGTGGGTTCGGCGCTGTTCGGCGACTTTAATACGCCAGCGTTAGCGGCGTTGCGGGTCCGTGCGCTGTCAACCAATACCGGTAATGTTCAGCCAACCCTGAATATTACTAACAGCAGCGTGCTGACCACCAGCGACTACCAGCTCGACTATGATGGTGCCACCTACACCGCGCGACGCTTGAGTGACGGTCAGTCGATGACCGTGACCAGTACGGCTGGCGTACTTAGTTTTGCCGACAGTGTCGGGCGCGACCAAGGCTTCACTGTAGCTCCAGGCGCCACCGCACCCAATGCCGGCGATCGCTTCCTGCTGCAGCCTACGCGTCGTGGCGCGACTAGCATCGCGACGGTACTGGATCAGCCTGATCAATTGGCATTTGCGGCGCCTTTGCGTTCGCAGGCAAATCTGCAAAATAGCGGCAATGGCGTCATTGGTCAGCCGACAATCGGCAACGTTCAGAACCCGTTGGTCCCGGCTGATTTGCAAGCGCTGTCACCGCTGACCATGACCTATGCGGAGCCTGTTTTCCCAGCTACCACGGGGACGTTGACCCTGACCGCCCCGGT
>JBBKVZ010000359.1:0-4927 GCA_037968715.1 Pseudomonas sp. | reverse complement strand
GAAACTCATGCCATGCATGATCATCCTCATTTCGACCGCAAGTTTCAGTCCATAGCAGCGGGTATAAGGCTGGAATGTTGAGCTGCTCAGCGACGAAATACTCGGTACCGTCACAGCAGTGCTCAAGCACGGCCTGTTGCTCTTGATTGAATACTCCACGCAATAGCAGCACGCCATAGGCTTTGTAATTTGATGCGTCGCGATACTGATATTCAAAAATAGTGTGGGTTTGTTCAGTTGCGGGCATCGATAAAAACCTCTGCGCGGTGGCGGCGAATAAACGCTAGCTGTGGTGCAAAACGCTCTGGCATTTCGATGCCCCTGCCGGCGAGTGGGGCAAACACCGATTGCATAAAAGGATCGTCCTTGCTCTGCAGTGCGGCACTGAGCACGACGCGAAAATCGTCATCCAGCGTTAGCAAGCCGGCATCAAAGGCCCGGTCATGCAGTGCGCAAAGGCTCAAACCATTGGCTGGATTGAGCCGGTTGGCTTTGTCTCGGCTCCACGGAACAATGTGGCTGGCCGTGAGTAAGCGCGGCTCAGACAGCCCGGACATGCAGCAGCGGCCGCGATAACTGCTTAATACAGCTTTGCGAAAGAAGCTCTGTTTGATGCGTTGTTCGCTGATGACTTGTCGTGTTTCACCGGTGTAATCGGCTATTTCCAACGAGTCGATCTCTGCGGGTTCTGCGCAGCCGCGTTCAATCATCAAGGTGCTACGCAGATGCTCGGTTTCGATTGCAAGTGTTTCCCAGTCCGCATGAAATTGAGCCCAGATTTCACGATCAAGCACCGATGTATTGCCCATACCTTTGACACCCCGCGCAGCCAAGGCAGGGTCAAGGCTCGCGAAGTTGACTAATTTCAGAGCAACCGCCGATGGCGTTCGATCAATCAGGCCCGCCAGCTGGATCACAGCCTTATTACCCTTGTCCAACTTGCCGAAGGGCAACTGGCAATAGAGGTGAAAGGCCAGCTTTAGTTGTTCGCGCGTCCAGCGGTTGCTCGTCATATATGGCCGGCACCTCTGGCGCCGCCTCCCTTATAGGCTTGATCAGTGCTGCGACGTTTTACGCCGTGCGCTGCCACAGCCCGTAGTGCACTTGGCCGGCTTTTTGTTCGCGGTGCAGGCGCCAGTTGGCGGGTAGGCCGAGGCTGGAGGGTGGGTTTTCGCTTTCGGTGTACACCCAAGCGTTGTCTGCCAGCCAGCCGTGTTGTTCGAGCAGGGTGCAGGCGGGCAATAGCAGGTTTTGACTGAACGGTGGGTCGAGAAACACTAAGTCGAAGGTGGTTGGCGCTTGCAGTTCAAGGTGCTTTAGGGCGTCGGTTTGCAGCACTTGGCAGTTGTCGCATGCCAGTGTGGTCAGGTGCTCGCGCAGGCTGCTGACTGCTTTGGCGCTCATGTCCAGGGCCAGCGCGCTGCCGGCACCACGCGAGAGTGCTTCGAGGCAGAGCGCGCCGCTGCCGGCGAACAGGTCGAGAATTTTTGCGCCCTCGACATACGGTGCCAACCAGTTGAACAGGGTTTCGCGCACCCGGTTAGGCGTGGGGCGCAGGCCCGGCGCCATCGGGAAGCTGAACTGCCGCGAGCGCCATTGTCCGCCAATGATGCGCAGTTGGCCGTGGTCAGGGGCGGTTTTGTGCTGCGGGACTCGAGTACGCATTAGTGCTCCGGTACGCCAAGGGGTTGTTCGTCGGTGTGTTCGGTCGGTGCTGGCAATTCTTTTTGTGCCACGGTCGGGCCAGCGGTAACGATCAGCATGGCGTCGGGTTTGAGGTGCTTGGCCATGGCTGTTTTAACTTGCTCGACGCTGAGGGCTTGGATCTCGCGCATAAAGGCTTCCAGATAATCCAGCGGCAAGTTGTAAAAGCCCATGGCGCCCAACTGGCCGACGATATCTGCGTTACTGGCGGTGGTCAGCGGGAAGCTGCCGGCCATTTCACGCTTGGCATCATCCAATTCTTTTTGGCTTGGGCCGTCGCGCAGGTAGTCACGCAGAATTTGCTGCACCAATTGCAGGGTGCCTGCGCTGAGTTCGGCGCGGGTTTGCAGGTTGATCATAAATGGCCCGCGCGCCTGCATGGCGCTGAAGCCGGAATACACGCCGTAGGTGAGACCGCGTTTCTCGCGGACCTCCTCCATTAGCCGGGTACCGAAACCACCGCCACCGAGAATCTGGTTGCCTAGATATAGGGCTGCGTAGTCGGGGTCTTGGCGGTCGATGCCCAGTTGGGCGAACAGCAAATGGGTTTGCTTGGAGGCAAACTCAATATGCTTACTGCCTGCGGCAGGCGTGTCCGGTGCTGGGCTCTTGCTCAGGGCTGGGCCTTTTGGCAAGGCGGCTGAGACGCGCGCTGTGATGGCTTCAGCTTGGCTGCGGTCGAGGTCGCCGACTAGGGCAATTACAGCATTACTGGCAGTGTAGGCTTTGGCATAGAAGGCCTGCAGTTCGGCGCGGGTGATGCTCGGGATCGACTGTGCATTACCCTCGCTCGGGTGCGCATAGGGGTGCTGGCCGTAGAGGTTTTCAAACAGTGCCAGGCTGGCCAATTTACCGGGGTTTTGCTTTTGGTATTCGAAACCGGACAGCAGTTGGTTTTTGATCCGCGCCAGCGAGTCGGCGGGGAAGGTGGGTGCGCCGATCACCTCGGTGAACAGTTGCAGGGCCGGTTCGCGTAAATCGGCCTGACTCAAGCTGCGCAAGCTGGTGACGGCCATGTCGCGATAAGCACCGTTGCCGAAGTTAGCACCGAGGCCTTCAAAGCCTTCGGCAATCGCGCCAACGTCTTTACCTTGAATGCCTTCATTGAGCATGGCGTTGGTGAGCATGGCCAAGCCCGGTTGGCCAGCGTCTTGGCTGCTGCCGGCAGCGAAGGTTAGGCGTAAATCGAACATCGGTAGCTGCGGCGCTGCGACAAACAGCACTGTGGCGCCTTCTGCGGTTTGCCACGTTTGGATGTTCAGTTCGCGACGGGCCGGGGCTTGGCCGTCGAGGGCGGCCAGCGAGGTGAGTCCCGGCGCTGGCAGTTCTGGCGTGGGTTGCTTGGCGGTGTTGCTGGCAAACACTAACAAACCCAAGGCGATCGGTAATGCCACAAGAAATGCGCCAACTTTCAGGCCGCGACGGCTATGCAGCTTACTCATTAGTGTTCTCCAGCGGCAGGATGTGGGCAACGCTCAGGCGTTCGGGGGTGAAGTAGTCGCGGGCAGCTTGCTGAATATCGGCAGGGGTGACGGCGCTCAGTTCGGCCAGTTCGTTGTCCATCAGTTGCCAAGACAGGCCGACGGTTTCCAGTTGGCCGATGGCGGTGGCTTGGCTGGTGATTGAGTCGCGCTCATAAACCAATCCGGCGATTACTTGCGCACGCACGCGGGCCAGTTCTTCCGGGCTGGCTAGGGTGGTTTTCAAACTGTCCAGTTCACGCCACAGGCCGGCCTCCGCTTGGGCCAAGGTCTTGCCTTTTTGTACGTTGGGTGTGGCGCTGAGCATAAACAGGCTGTCACCACGGGTGTAAGCGTCGTAGCTCGACGACGCGCCAGAGACCAACTCTTCGCCACGCTCCAGTCGCGTAGCTAAGCGGGCGCTGTAGCCGCCATCCAGTAACGCGCCGGCCAAGCGCAGTGCCTGAATTTCACGGGGTTTTTTGCTAGTCGCCACGCTGGGTACGTTAAAGCCCATCATTAGGCTCGGCAGCTGGGTTTTTAGGTGCAAGGTCAGCTGGCGCTGGCCGGGAGTGCTGAGCTCCAGCGGAATTTGCGCCTGCGGCACTGGCCGGGCGGGAATTTTGCCGAAGTACTTTTCGGCAAGCTGATGCACTTCGTCGGGATTAACATCGCCGACCACCACCAACGTTGCGTTGTTGGGCACATACCAAGCTTCGTACCACGCGCGCAGTTCTTGCACGGTCATGCGGTCCAAGTCGGCCATCCAACCGATGGTGGGGGTGTGATAGCCGCTGGCTGGAAAGGCCATGGCTTTAAAACGTTCGAAAGCCTTAGCGGAGGGTTTGTCGTCGGTGCGCATGCGCCGCTCTTCTTTTATAACCTCAATTTCGCGAGCGAACTCCTCCGGCGGCAGGCGCAGGCTAGCCAGTCGATCGGCCTCCAGCTCAAAGGCCACGGCTAAGCGATCGCGGGCCAAAACTTGGTAGTAAGCGGTGTAATCGTCACTGGTAAAGGCGTTTTCTTCAGCACCGAGTTCGCGCAACACCCGTGAGGACTCACCCGGACCGAGCTTGCCGCTGCCTTTGAACATCATGTGCTCAAGGGCGTGGGACAAGCCGGTTTTGCCCGGAGTTTCGTAGCTGGAGCCCACTTTGTACCAAAGCTGGGAAACCACCACCGGAGCCCGGTGGTCTTCGCGTACGATCAATTTCAGGCCGTTATCGAGCATGAATTCGTGGGTGGCCTGAGCGGGAGCGGCGAGGGTCTGCGCGGGCAGGCTCACGCTCGTCAGCATTAAAGCCGTCAGTAACAAGCCTGCGGCGTTGCGGGTTAGCGGCTTCATTGCATTATTTGACCTGTTCGGCGGCCCGCTTGGCCTTAGCGTCAGCGGGCGAGGAGGTGCTAGGATACGCATCCGTTTTACTGGCGGCCACGACTGTTAAGTCGGCTAGATGCCAGGGTGCAGCTTTTTGCGATTGTTTGCTCTGCACCCGCAAGGCTTTTAGGCCTATTTGCTGACGCGTCGCCCCTTTGAGATAGCCGCTCTCCATGTTTGGTTCCAACGACGACAGCAAGACTCCAGCACCGGGCGCCACCCCTACTGCCCCGGTTGCACCCGAGAAACCCGCCGAGAAAGCTGGCGAGAAAAAAGACTTGTTCGCCTGGCTGCGTAAAAAACCGCCAACCACGACGGCTGCCAGTGCCACTCCTGCTGCGGAAAGTGCCGCGGTTGAGTCGACAACGCCGGCTGCCGAAGCCGA
>JBBKVZ010000358.1:0-9547 GCA_037968715.1 Pseudomonas sp. | reverse complement strand
TACGAGGGGCGTTGCCCTTGTTGGCGCCGTTGCGCGGGCCTTCGACCTTCTCGCCGGGCGTGTCGCCCATGCGCATGCTCAGGGCCACGCGGTTGCGCGGGATGTCCACTTCCATGACCTTAACCCGCACGATGTCGCCGGCTTTGACCACTTCGTAAGGGTCTTTGACGAACTTCTCCGACAGGGCGGAGATATGCACCAAACCGTCTTGATGCACGCCGATGTCGACGAAGGCGCCGAAGTTGGTCACGTTGGTGACCACGCCTTCCAGCTGCATACCCAGTTTTAAGTCCTTGAGGGTTTCTACGCCCTCTTGGAACTCAGCAGTTTTGAACTCAGGACGTGGGTCGCGGCCGGGTTTTTCCAGCTCGAGCAAAATATCGCTGATGGTGGTCAGGCCGAAGTTTTCGTCCATGTAGTGCTTGGGATCGAGGCGCTTTAGGGTGCTGGCATCGCCGATCAATGAGCGAATATCGCGGCCGGTGTCCAAGGCGATACGCTGTACCAGCGGGTAGGTTTCCGGGTGCACGGCGCAGGCGTCCAGCGGGTTGTCACCGTTCATTACGCGCAGGAATCCCGCGGCTTGCTCGAAGGTTTTTTCGCCCAAACGCGGGACTTTCTTCAGCGCTGCGCGGGTTTTGAAGGCGCCATTAGCGTCGCGGAACGCCACGATATTTTGCGCTAGGGTGCTGTTCAACCCGGAGATGCGCGCCAGCAAGGCCACGGACGCGGTGTTCACATCGACGCCGACGGCGTTCACGCAGTCTTCCACCACCGCGTCCAAGCCGCGGGCCAGTTTCAGTTGCGAGACGTCGTGCTGGTACTGGCCGACGCCGATGGATTTCGGGTCGATTTTCACCAGTTCGGCCAGCGGGTCTTGCAGGCGGCGGGCGATAGACACCGCGCCGCGCAGGGTCACGTCCAAATCCGGGAATTCTTTGGCGGCCAGCTCGGAAGCTGAGTACACCGAAGCGCCCGCCTCAGAAACCATAACCTTGGTGAGTTTCAGGCTTGGCAGTTGCTTGATCAGGTCGGCGGCTAATTTGTCAGTCTCGCGGCTGGCGGTGCCGTTGCCGATCGAGATCAGGTCAACCTGATGCTTGGCGCACAGCTTGGCCAACGTCGCCAAGGTGCCGTCCCAATCGTTGCGCGGTGCGTGTGGGTAAACCGTGGCGGTATCCAGCACCTTGCCGGTGGCATCCACCACCGCGACTTTGCAGCCGGTGCGCAAGCCCGGATCGAGGGCCAATGTAGCGCGCGGCCCGGCCGGCGCGGCCAGCAGCAGGTCGTGCAGGTTACGGGCAAAAACCATGATGGCTTCGTCTTCGGCGCCTTCACGCAGCTCGCCGAACAGGTCAGTTTCCAAGTGGGTGTAGAGCTTGACCTTCCAGGTCCAGCGCACCACTTCTGCCAGCCATTTATCGGCCGGGCGCCCCTGATTGCTGATGCCGAAGCGCTCGGCAATCATCCCTTCGCCCGGATGCATAGTGCCCGGCAACTCGTCGCCAACTTTCAAGGTGGCACTGAGAAAACCTTCGTTGCGGCCACGGAAAATCGCCAGAGCGCGGTGCGAGGGCACGCCTTTCAGGCGTTCGTCGTGTTCGAAATAGTCGCGAAACTTAGCCCCTTCCTCTTCCTTGCCCGCCACCAAGCGAGCACTGAGGGTGGCTTCCTGCTTGAGGAAGCTGCGCAAGTTGGCCAGCAAACTGGCGTCTTCGGCAAAGCGCTCCATGAGGATGTACTTGGCGCCTTCGAGCACCGCTTTGACATCGGTGAAGCCTTTTTCGGCATCGATAAAACGCGTGGCCTCGGTCTCGGGATTTAGCGTCGGCTCGTTGAACAAACCATCGGCCAGCTCGCCTAAACCGGCTTCGAGGGCAATTTGGCCCTTGGTGCGGCGTTTTTGCTTGTACGGCAAATACAAGTCTTCGAGGCGGGTCTTGGTGTCGGCCAGATTGATCTCGCGGGCCAGCTCTGGGCTCAGCTTGCCTTGCTCGTCGATGCTGGCGAGGATGCTGGCGCGGCGGTCGTCGAGTTCGCGCAGGTAACGTAGGCGCTCTTCTAGGTTGCGCAGCTGGGTGTCATCGAGGCTACCGGTGACTTCTTTACGGTAGCGCGAGATAAACGGCACGGTCGAACCTTCATCCAGCAGAGCCACGGCGGCGGCCACTTGCTGCGGGCGTACGCCAAGTTCCGCGGCGATACGGTTGTTGATGCTGTCCATAGATCCACCTGCTAACTAATAGAGACCGGCCGAGACCGCCTGAAAAGGTCGGCATTATACCCGGCGTACTGGGTTACGGGGGCGAGCTGCCGCACGGGCGACAAATCTGCTAACAATGGTGGCGATACGTCCGCCCGCTAGCTGCGCCATACTGCTGCCCATTAGCCAAGGAGCCGCCATGACCTCTGAACAGAAAACCAGCAGTGCCGACGAAGGCGAGAAGATTCTTATCGTCGATGACGATCCAGGCCTGCGCCGCTTGCTGGAGCGCTTTTTGACCGAACAGGGTTATCGGGTTAAATCAGTAGAAAGCACTGAGCAAATGGACCGTGTGCTGGGCCGTGAGCTGTTTCAGCTGTTAGTGCTCGACTTGATGTTGCCGGGTGAAGATGGCCTGAGCGCGTGCAAGCGTCTGCGTGAGGCCAACAACCACATGCCGATTATCATGCTCACCGCCAAAGGCGATGAAGGCAGCCGGATTCAGGGTTTGGAACTGGGCGCCGACGATTACCTGGGTAAGCCGTTCAACCCGCGTGAGTTGCTGGCACGAATTAAAGCCGTATTGCGTCGTCAGGCGCCGGCAGTGCCTGGTGCACCGGGCAGCGAAGACGAAACCGTGTGCTTCGGTGAGTACGAATTGTTTCTCGCTACCCGCGAGCTGAAGAAAGGCGGTGAGGTGCATATGCTCACCACCGGTGAATTCGCCGTACTCAAAGCCTTGGTGCAGCACGCCCGCGAGCCGCTGACCCGCGACAAGCTAATGAACTTGGCCCGTGGTCGTGAGTGGGACGCGCTAGAGCGCTCGATCGACGTACAAATTTCCCGCCTGCGCCGGATGATTGAGCCCGACCCGTCCAAGCCGCGTTATATCCAAACGGTGTGGGGCGTGGGCTACGTGTTTGTACCCGACGGTAAGTAAAAACCCTATGAGCCCATTGCGTGTTGCTGGCGATGGGCTTTGCGTAGGGTGGGCTTTAGCCCACCAAGATTGCGCCGCTCAGAAGCGGTGGGCTGAAGCCCACCCTACACAATCGGTCTTCTACCGACACTTCAGATATTGCCTATGAAAACTCCCCTGTGGTTCCCGCAAAGCTTCTTCGCTCGCACCCTATGGCTGGTGTTGATCGTGGTGCTGTTTTCCAAGGCATTGACCCTAGTTTATCTGATGATTAACGAGGACATGCTGGTCGATCGCCAATACAGTCACGGCACTGCGTTGACGGTGCGTGGCTATTGGGCGGTAAATGAGCCGTCACGGGTGCTGATTGCCAAAGCTTCGGGTTTGCGCGTGGCCCCGCTGGAAAGCGTGCCAGCCGGTGAGCAACATTGGCCCTACAGCAGCGTTTTTGAGCGGCAAATGCAAGCGGAGTTGGGCGACGATACGGAGGTACGCGTGCGTGTGCAGCATCCACCGGCGCTGTGGGTGCGTGCGCCGAGTTTGGGCCCGGACTGGCTGACTGTGCCGTTGTACCCACACCCATTACGCGGGCAACGGATTTGGGGGGTGCTCGGCTGGTTTCTGGCCATTGGTTTGCTCTCCACCGGTGCCGCGTGGATTTTTGTCCGCCAGCTGAGTGCGCCACTCAAACGCCTAGTATTTGCCGCCCGACAACTGGGCCAGGGACGCAGCGTGCGCTTGCCGGTCAGCGATACACCGAGTGAGATAACCGAGGTGTATCGGGCCTTTAACCAGATGGCCGAAGATGTTGAACAGGGCGCCCGTGAGCGCGAGTTAATGCTGGCGGGCGTCTCCCATGACCTGCGCACACCGCTCACGCGCCTGCGTCTGTCGCTGGAGTTGATGAGCAGCGATGCCGAACTGACCGAAGACATGGTGCGCGACATTGAAGACATGGACGCCATTCTCGAGCAGTTTTTGGCGTTTATTCGCGATGGCCGGGATGAGGCCTTGGAGCAGCTTGATCTGGGCGCCTTAATCCACGACGTAGTGGCGCCTTACAACCAAAGCAAAGAACAGCTGCGCCTGTGTCTGGAGGCCATGCCGCCGTTGCCGCTACGGCGTGTTTCGATGAAGCGTCTGCTGACTAATCTGATCGAAAATGCCCTGCGCTACGGCACCGATGGCGTAGAGGTGGCAGCCTATGTGACAGGCACCTGCGGCGCGCCTTACGTGGTGGTCAGCGTTCTGGATCGTGGCACGGGCCTTGATCCGGCCGAGCTGGCACAGCTATTTAATCCCTTCACCCGTGGCGATAAGGCCCGAGGTGGCAAGGGCGCGGGCTTGGGGTTGGCCATCGTCAAGCGGATTGCCGCACTGCACGGCGGCAGCGTCGAGCTGCTTAATCGGTCTGGTGGCGGGGTCGAGGCGCGGGTGTGCTTGCCGATTGGCCTGATGTTGCCGCGCGACGCGGTATAAATGGGTCTAGGACGAGCTATTACAAAATGAAATCGGATGTTGCGCCGGGCGGTCAGTTGCTGGCTCGCCCGGCGTGCCAATCTGGCAGTTAGCCCTTGCCTTTGGTGCGGGTCTGGTGCGGGCCAGCGGTTTTCTCGATGTATTGAATAATGATCGCCGCCACGTCTTTGCTGGTGGTGGTTTCGATGCCTTCCAGGCCTGGCGAGGAGTTCACCTCCATCACCAGCGGGCCGTGGTTGGAGCGCAAAATATCTACCCCGGCCACGCTCAAACCCATGATTTTAGCCGCGCGAATCGCGGTTGAGCGCTCCTCGGGGGTGATCTTGATCAGGCTGGCGGTGCCGCCACGGTGCAGGTTAGAGCGAAATTCGCCCGGCTTGGCTTGGCGCTTGATCGCCGCAATCACCTTGTCGCCGATGACGAAGCAGCGGATGTCGGCGCCGCCAGCCTCCTTGATGTATTCCTGGACCATGATGTTCTGCTTGAGGCCCATAAAGGCCTCGATTACCGACTCGGCAGCTTGCTGGGTTTCGCACATGACCACGCCGATGCCTTGGGTGCCTTCCAGTAGTTTGATGATCAGCGGCGCACCGTTGACCATCTCGATCAGGTCGGCAATGTCGTCTGGGGAGTGGGCGAAGCCGGTCACTGGCAGGCCGATGCCGCGTCGCGACAGCAGTTGCAGTGAGCGCAGTTTGTCTCGCGAGCGGCTGATGGCCACAGACTCGTTGAGTGGGAATACGCCCATCATCTCGAACTGACGTAGCACCGCGCAGCCATAGAACGTTACCGAGGCGCCGATCCGCGGAATCACCGCATCAAAGCCTTCCAGCGGCTTGCCACGATAGTGGATCTGCGGCTTGTGACTGGCGATGTTCATATAGGCGCGCAAGGTGTCGATAACCACCATTTCATGGCCGCGTTGCTCGCCTGCCTCAACCAGCCGGCGGGTGGAATACAAACGCGGGTTGCGCGACAGCACTGCGATTTTCATTGAACACCTGTAACGCAAGAAGTAAGGGTTGGCAGTGCCGGTTTGCTCTGCAGCGGTGCCGGCTTTGGCTGAATATAAGTAAGCGCTGGATTAACCAGCAATTGCCCGTCGATCAGCGCCTTGGCGCCGATCAGTAAGCGGTAACGCATGTTTTTGCGGCAGGTCAGGCTGAAATCCACAGGCCAGGTGCGCTCCCCCAGGCTCAGTTGTGTACGGATTACGTAGCGGGTCTGGCTGTGGCCATTGGAGCTTTTCACCGTTTTGCGCATCACCAGCGGTGCTTCGCAGCGTTGCATGCGTAAATTTGTCCGGCTGCCGACGTGCGCGGTAAAACGTAGCCAGTTGGCACCGTTGTGCACGAACACTTCCATGTCCGTGGCATGCAGGCTAGAGGTGCTGGCGCCGGTGTCAATTTTGCCCCGCAAACCGTTTAACCCGAAATCGGGTAAGGACACCCACTCGCGCAGGCCAATTACATTCAGTTGCTCGAAAGTCTTCACAGCCGGCTTTTCAGATTAATGTTGTCGGCATTCTAGTCGGGCATTATGACAAGCGCATCAACCGCTTTAGCGCGGGGACTAAAAATAGTGAGGCAGCATGAGCGAGAAGAGCAATTTAGGCCCTAACGAAGCCGTGCGTTTAGACAAATGGTTGTGGGCTGCACGTTTTTTTAAAACTCGCGGCCTAGCCAAAGCGGCCATTGAAGGCGGCAAGGTGCGCTGCGCTGGAGAGCGCTGTAAACCGAGCCGCGAGCCGAAGGTGGGCGATGAACTGCTCATCCGCCAAGGCGATGATGAACGGCTGGTGCTGGTGTGCGGGTTATCCTCGGCGCGGCGCGGCGCCAGCGAGGCGCAGCAGTTATATGCAGAAACCGCCGAGAGCATCGTGCGTCGTGAGCAGGCGGCCGCAATGCGTAAAGCCGGCGCTTTGGGGATGACTACCGAGGGGCGTCCGACGAAAAAACAGCGCCGGCAGATCCATGGTTTTCTTGATGCGCAAGAGCAATAGTTTTTGCCTGTAAGGGCGATAGATAACGGGGGCTTGGTGACGTGACGGTTTGCGCCTAAAATCACCGGCCCAAGCGGAACATAGCGAAACCGGCATGTCTGATTTTTCCCAACGTTTTCTTTTTGACGAGTGCGATGTGCGTGGCGAGATGGTCGCGCTGGATGCCAGTTATCAACATGTCTTGGCCAAACACCCCTATCCGCCCGCAGTTGCTCAGTTGCTCGGTGAGATGCTGGCTGCCGCCGCGTTACTGGTGGGCACCTTGAAGTTTGATGGCCTGCTGATTCTGCAAGCACGCTCCACCGGGCCCGTGCCGCTGCTGATGGTTGAGTGTTCGAGTAATCGTGAGCTGCGCGGGATTGCCCGCTATCACGCCGAACAAGTCAGCGCCGACGCCGGCTTGCACGAACTGATGCCCGAAGGCATGTTGGCGATTACCGTCGACCCCACTGGCGGCAAACGTTATCAGGGTGTCGTGGCGCTGGATGGGGTGAATTTGGCGGCTTGTATCTCAGCTTATTTTGCCACCTCAGAGCAGCTCTCCACGCGCTTTTGGCTACAGGCCGACGGCCGTCGGGCGCGCGGGTTATTGCTGCAACAGTTGCCGGCTGATCGCCTGCCGGACAGCGACGACAGGGCGCACAACTGGGAACACCTAGTTACTCTGGCAGACACCCTAAGCATTGAAGAGCTGCTCAGTCTGGACAACGAAACCGTCCTGCATCGCCTCTACCACCAAGACCCAGTTCGCCTGTTTGAACCCAATGGGTTCTGTTTTCATTGCAGTTGCTCGCGGGAACGATCAGGCAATGCCCTGGTCAGCTTAGGACAAGCCGACGCCGAGCAACTGTTGACCGAGCATGGCGGCGCGATTGTTATCGACTGCCAGTTTTGCAATCAGTGCTATTCGTTTGATGCCGCCGACGTTACTCAATTGTTCGCCGGAGGCGGCAGTGAGGGGGCGGCAGAAACCCGGCATTGATAAGCGCGTTTTAGTCTGGAATATTCGCCTATACCTATGTCCCACAGCGCAGCAATAGCGTGGGGTTTGAGTGTTTTTCGCTCGCTTAGGTGATTTCTGGCATAATTGCCGACAAAATTTTCAGCTGCAGTGGCCAATTATTGGCACTGCAACCTATCTGGAGGATTCGGCCACTGGCCGACGGGGACCCGTATGACTCAAGCCAATACCGCCGTGTACACCGACATTAGTGCCGCGCAACTGATCGAAGAAGCGATTCGGCGTGGCGAAGGTGAGCTGGCCGCCAACGGTTCGTTGGTAGTGAAAACCGGTCACCGTACCGGTCGTTCTCCAGCAGACCGCTTCATCGTTGAAGAGTCCACCACTCAGGCCGCGATTGCCTGGGGTGCGATTAACCGTCCGTTCCCGGCCGATAAGTTCGATGCTCTGTGGGAGCGCGTTGAAGCTTACGTTGCTGGCCGCGAGTCGTTTGTTTCCCACGTTCATGTAGGCGCTCATCCAGAGCACTATTTGGCGATCAAAATGACCACCGAAACTGCGTGGCACAACCTGTTCGGCCGTTGCCTGTTCATTAATCCAGAACAGTTCAATCCGGGCAGCAACCGCGAGTGGCAAATTATCAACGCGCCGTTCTTCGAGTGCGTGCCTGAGCGTGATGGGACTAACTCCGATGGTTGCGTGATCATCAATTTCGCCGACAAAAAAGTGCTGCTGGCTGGCATGCAATACGCCGGTGAAATGAAGAAAGCCATGTTCTCGGTACAGAACTTCCTGCTGCCAATGGCTGACGTTTTACCGATGCACTGCGCCGCCAACGTCGGCGAAGACGGCGACACTACCTTGTTCTTCGGTTTGTCGGGCACCGGCAAAACCACTCTGTCGGCCGACGAAAGCCGTTACCTGATTGGTGACGACGAGCACGGCTGGGGCGTGGGCACCGTGTTCAACATCGAAGGCGGCTGCTACGCCAAGTGCATCGACCTGTCGGCCAAGAACGAGCCAGTAATCTGGAAAGCCATCCAGTTCGGCGCAGTGCTGGAAAACGTGGTGCTTGACCCGCTGACTCGCCTGCCTGACTACGCCGACGCTAGCCTGACCCAGAACAGTCGTGCGGCCTACCCGCTGGAACTGATCGAGAAGCGCGTCGAGGCCAACCGTGCCGGCGAGCCGAACGCAGTGATCTTCTTGACCTGCGACCTGACCGGAGTACTGCCGCCAGTATCGATCCTCAACAATGAGCAAGCGGCTTACCACTTCCTGTCGGGTTACACCGCGTTGGTGGGTTCGACTGAAATGGGTTCGGGCAGCGGCATCAAGTCGACCTTCTCCACCTGCTTCGGCGCCCCGTTCTTCCCACGTCCGGCTGGCGAATACGCCGAGCTGCTGATCAAGCGCATTCAGGGCTTCGGCTCCAAGGTGTACCTGGTTAACACCGGCTGGACTGGCGGTGGCTACGGTGTTGGCAAGCGCTTCAACATCCCAACTACCCGTGCGGTGATTGCTGCCATCCAGAGCGGCGCGTTGATTGGTGCCGAGACTGAGCACCTGCCAATGATCAACCTCGACGTACCGAAGAAGGTGCCGGGTGTTGAGACCTTGTTGCTCAACCCACGCAACACGTGGGCGGACGCTACTGCTTACGACTCCGCAGCTAAGACCCTGGCACAGCTGTTCATCGATAACTTCAAGAAGTTCGATGTGTCTGATGCCATCAAAAATGCCGGGCCACAGCTGTAAGGCTTAGCGTTTTAAAGAAAACCGCCTTCGGGCGGTTTTTTTGGGCCGCAGGAAAGCGCCTTAATCGGCACTGCCCCACATCTCGTTGGATTAATACAATTGGTCGGGTGGGAAACTGCGAAGCATTTCCCACCGGCTTTATGTCGATTCTTTCGTATAAGTCTCTGTGTTCGAATGCAACCCCGTGTCGCCTTGCGCAATGCTTGACTCGCTGCGCTAGGCGCG
>JBBKVZ010000357.1:0-8936 GCA_037968715.1 Pseudomonas sp. | reverse complement strand
ACCAGCAGGTCTAGCGGCATGCCCACCGATAGGTTGCTGCGAATGGTCGAGTCGAAGCTGATCAGCGCGCAGCGCAGCGCCTGTTGCAGCGGGGTGTCGTAGCTCAGGGCGCGATCCAGAATGGGTTTGCCGTATTTGCTCTCGCCGATTTGAAAATACGGCGTATCAGCGGTGGACTCGATGAAGTTGCCTTGCGGGTAAACATTGAACAAGCGCACCGGCTCTTGACCAATTTGCCCACCGAGCACAAACGAGCAGCCCAAATCCACGCCCTGGCCGAGGGTTGAGCTGGCATCGCGGGTCAGCACTTCGCGCAGGGTATTGCCGACTAAACCGGCCGCCTCAAACAGATTATTGACCGTGTACAGATTGTGCTCACTGCCATGCAGACGCTGGCGCAGCAAGCTGATGACCGATTGCGAGGTGGCCAGGTTACCGGCAGTTTGCAGCACCAGCAGACGCTCGCCAGGCAGGCCAAATATGTGCAGTTTGCGGTAAGTGGCAATGTGGTCGACGCCGGCGTTGGTGCGTGAATCAGCAACAAACACCAGCCCCTCAGCCAAGTTCATGGCAACACAGTAGGTCATAGGGCTCTCATTAATAATTCAGCGGCGGCTCAGCCCGGCATGTTAACCGGATCGACCACCGCTGCCGAGAGCCAGCGGCTTAGCGACCTCTTTGCGTTTGCTGCGCCTGCGGGCTGACGTGCACGCGCGCATGCATCTGCTCACTGCCGCCGCCACGGCGCATGCCGCGCACCGGACAGGCGTCGAGGTAGTCGAGACCCACGGCCAGTTTGATATGCCGTTGCGGGCGCGACATGCCGTTGGTGATATCAAAGCTGTACCAAACCCCGTCTAACCAGGCTTCGGCCCACGCGTGGCTGGCTAAATGGGCGCTGTCTTCGCTGCACAGGTAGCCCGACACGTAACGCGCCGGAATGTGCAGGCTGCGCACGCAGGCCAAAAACGCGTGGGTATGGTCCTGACACACGCCGGCACCGAGGGCAAAGCTCTGCGCACCGGTGGTTTCCACGCTGGTGGCACCCGGCGTGAACGGCATGGCAGCGGCTAGGGCGTGCATCAGTTCAACCAGCACACTGCGCTCACGACTGGCCCCGCACTGCGCCAATGCAAATGCCTGCAAGGCCGGGTCAGCTTGGGTTAAGCGGGTGCTGCGCAAAAACGGCCACGGCGCTGCGCGGTCTTTCTCACCATCGCGGTGCTCGTCAATTTCTACCACGCCACGGGCGCTAATGATGATCGAGTCATGCGGCTGATCGAGGGTCAGCACATGCATAATATTGCCATAGGGGTCGACTTGCGCACGCACCGATGGCGGCAAGTCGAGCGTCCACTCGATGGCGTGCTGGTGGTCGTTTTCCAGGGGCGTCAGGCGCAAATACTGGATGCTGGCGCGCACTTCATCGGCGTAGTTGTAGGTGGTCTGATGATTAATTGAGAGTCTCATGCTGCCTCCATGTAGGCACTTTGTATGGCGCTGGCCAATTGCCGCACTTGTAAAATAAATTCCGTGAGCCAGCCATGCAGGCCCTCGTCGAGCACTTCATCAATACCGGTGTAGCGCAGCCGCGCGTCCAATTCGGCTACTAAGCGTTGGGCCGGGCGGCCGTTGTCGCCGGGTAAACTGGCGAGAATCTGATTGATTTCGTCTAAACAGCTGCGCAAGGAGCGCGGTACGTCGTCACGCAGAATCAACAACTCGGCCACGCAGCGGGCATCCGGCGCATCGCGATACAGCTCGGCAAACGCCTCAAACGCCGACAGCGCGCGCAGCAAGGCATTCCACTGGTAGTAACCCTGGGCGGACTGGTCGGTGCTATTGGCCAGTTGATCGCCGAACATTTCGTAGCGCGCGTCCACTAAGCGCAAGGTGTTGTCGGCGCGTTCGATGTGGGTGCCGAGGCGAATAAAGCGATAGGCGTCATGGCGCATCAGGGTGCCGGAGGTGGCGCCGCGAAACAGATGGGAGCGCTGCTTAACCCACTCACAGAAATGGCTGATGCCATAGCGGCCAAGGCCTTGCGCAGCGATGCTATGCATCTCCAGCCAAGTGGCATTCACGTTCTCCCACATGTCGGTGGTTATCCGTCCGCGCACCGCGTGGGCATTGCCACGGGCCGCCCGCAGGCAGCTGTAAATGCTCGCCGGGTTGTTGGCATCTAGGGCAAAAAAATGCAGCAAACGCTCGGCATGTAACTCGCCATGCCAGCTCACGTAATCTTCCAGAGTGCCGGTGATCAACAGCGGCATGGCCAGTTCATTGAGGCCATTGCTGCGGCCGTCTTGCGGCATCAGCGACAGTGAATAACTGACATCCAGCATGCGCGCCAGGTTCTCCGCGCGCTCGAGGTTGCGCGCCATCCAATACAGCTCACTTGCGGTTCTACTTAGCATGCGCTGCGCTCCTCATTCCTCTACTACCCAGGTGTCTTTGGTGCCGCCACCTTGGGACGAGTTGACCACCAGCGAACCTTCACGCAGCGCCACGCGAGTCAGGCCACCGGGCACCAAACGGGTTTCCTTGCCGGACAACACAAACGGGCGCAGGTCGATGTGCCGAGGCGCGATGCCTTTTTCGACAAAGGTCGGGCAGCTCGACAAACTCAGGGTGGGCTGGGCGATATAGGCCGCCGGATTGGCCTGCAAGCGGCGACGGAAATCCTCCAACTCGGCCTTGCTGGCGGCGGGCCCAACCAACATGCCGTAGCCGCCGGAGCCTTGGGTTTCCTTAACCACCAGCTCGGGCAAATGCGCCAGCACGTGCGACAGCTCTTGCGGATTACGGCATTGCCAGGTCGGCACATTGGCCAGAATCGGCTCTTCATCGAGGTAGAAACGGATCATGTCCGGCACATACGGATAGACCGATTTGTCGTCCGCCACGCCGGTGCCAATCGCATTGGCCAGCACCACATTACCGCTGCGATACGCCGCCAACAGGCCCGGCACGCCAAGCATGGAGTCGGGGTTAAAGGCCAGCGGGTCGAGGTATGCATCATCAAGGCGGCGGTAGATCACATCGACCCGCTGGGCGCCCACCGTGGTGCGCATAAATACCCGGTCGTCACGCACAAATAGGTCCGCGCCTTCCACCAACTCCACGCCCATCTCACGGGCCAAAAAGGCATGTTCAAAGTAGGCGCTGTTGAACAAGCCGGGCGTGAGCACCACCACACAGGGGTCGTCCACTGGGCTTGAGTCTTTGAGGGTCGAGAGCAATAAGCTGGGGTAATGGTCGATCGGTGCAACGCGCTGGCTGGCAAACAACTCGGGAAACAGACGCATCATCATCTTGCGGTCTTCGAGCATGTAGCTGACGCCGCTGGGAGTGCGCAGGTTGTCTTCGAGCACGTAGTAGGTGCCGTCGCCATCGCGCACCAGGTCGACCCCGGCCATGTGCGCGTAGGTATTACGGTGCAGGTTCAAGCCCTGCATGGCGATCTGGTAGCACTCGTTGGCCAGCACCTGCTCGGCCGGAATAATCCCGGCCTTAATAATGCGTTGGCCATGATAAAGGTCGGCGAGAAACATATTCAGCGCCTGCACCCGCTGAATACAGCCGCGCTCAATCACCCGCCATTCACTGGCCGGAATGCTGCGTGGAATAATGTCGAAAGGGATTAAGCGCTCGGTGCCCTGCTCATCGCCATACAGGGTGAAGGTGATGCCCGCGCGGTGAAACAACAGGTCGGCCTCACGCCGACGCTGGGCCAATTGCTCCGGTGGGGTGGCCGCTAACCAGCGTGCAAACTCTTGATAATGCGCACGGCATTTACCGTGCGCATCGTACATTTCGTCGTAATAACGTCGAGCCATACTGCAACCCTCATCCGCTGATGAGAGAGCTATCGCAAAGCCCGTGCCAGCCAATCAAATCGTTATATTTCAGATAGTTAACTAAAAATAAATACGGCCACGCACCAATACAACGCAGTTATTTTAGCGCCGGCGCGCGTGCAGCACTGTTTTAGCTCGAGCACCACATGCTGCTAAACGCTGCGCAAGCTAGATGACTCCCGCCTCGCGCAGCACGGCAATCTGTTCGGGGTGCATTTGCAACAAACGTTGCAGCACCGCCTCGGTGTGTTCGCCGAGCAGGGGTGGCGCGTTGCGGTATTGCACCGGGGTGGCGGACAGGCGCAGTGGGCTGGCGACTTGCGGGGTGGTGCCGCCCAAGCTGTTCGGTAGGTCCAGGCGTAGGCCGCGCGCCTGCACGTGCGGGTCGGCGAATACCTGGGCCAGGTTGTTGATTGGCCCGCAGGGCACACCCGCCTGCTCCAGTGCGGCAATCCAGTGCGCAGTGCTGTTGAATACCGTGACCTGGCGGATCAGCGGGATCAGCACATCACGATGGGCGACCCGCGCTGCGTTGCTGATAAAACGCGAGTCGTCAGCCCACTCCCGTTGACCGGCGACCTCGCAAAACTTGCGAAACTGACTGTCGTTGCCCACAGCAAGCAAAAAATCGCCATCGGCGGCCGGAAAGTCCTGATACGGCACTATATTCGGGTGGCCGTTACCAAGCCTGCGCGGCAGCACACCGCTGGTCAGATAATTCATCGCCTGATTGGCCAAGCAGGCCACCTGTACATCCAGCAATGCCAGATCGACATGCTGGCCAATCCCGCTTTGCTCACGGTGATTGAGCGCCGCCAACACACCAACCGTGGCATACAGACCGGTGAGAATATCGGTGAGGGCCACACCGACCTTCATCGGCCCGGCGCCCTCTTCGCCTTCCGGCCGGCCGGTCAGGCTCATCAGCCCGCCCAGGCCTTGAATCATAAAGTCGTAACCGGCGCGCTTGGCGTAGGGGCCGTCTTGGCCAAAGCCGGTAATCGAGCAGTAAATCAGCCGCGGGTTGACGGCTTTCAGGCTGGCGTAGTCGAGGCCGTAGGCGGCCAGCCCGCCGACTTTGAAGTTCTCCAGCACCACGTCGCACTGCGCCGCCAACTCGCGCAACAAACGCTGACCTTCGGGCTGGGTGAAATCGACGGTGACCGATTGTTTGTTGCGGTTGGCACTCAGGTAATAGGCCGCTTCGCTGGTGTCGTGGCCTTGCGCGTCTTTAAGAAACGGCGGCCCCCAGGCACGGGTGTCATCGCCACAGCCGGGGCGCTCAATTTTGATCACATCGGCGCCCAAATCTGCCAGCACCTGACCGGCCCAAGGCCCGGCCAACACGCGGCTTAAATCGAGTACGCGAATATGCGCAAGGGCACCGGACATAACAAACACTCCAAAAAAGGGGTGAACACTCAAGCGCCGCTAAAGGTTGCTCATCTGTGCTCATAGCTCATCCTATGAGGCTACAGCCCAGCAGGCAAACGAGGTTTTGGCACGCAATTGTGCGCATACCGCACTTCAAAAAAACTCACCGACAACCGTCGGCGCATGACTCCAAGCGCCGCCTTAAAATGCCCTGAGCATCCGCTTGGCGGCACCTGGGCAGGCGCATAAAAACTTGCCAATCAAGCTGGAACAGCCGTACCAGAGCCTTCGCCACAATGACCGCTGATCGCCAAAAGAGCTTTATTCTGACCAATACGGCATAATTGGCGCATAAAGCAGTTATCAAGACTGCACCTTATCCGGCCATGGCGTCCCCGAGACGCCCACCGGGTACCGCGCAACTGGATGCGCGGCACCTTGATCACGGTCAGGGGTGGTACATGCATAGACCTTCAATATGCACTGACTGAACCTCCGTCACCCTTGACGGGGATTGCAATCTCAAGCGTTGGCGCGGTGCTAAACACCACCAATAACGAGGATTACCTAATGATTAAGACTATATGGGCTTTACTCGAGCACACCTTTGCCCTGTTCCTCGGCAAATCCAAGGGTACAGGCCACGCTAACAGCGGCGGCGTGCTGCAGTTTTTCCAACTGGAACAAGACTACTTTGCGGCCAGCCAGGCCGACCAAGCGGTCGCGTTGTTTACCGAAACCTATGGCAAAGCGCCGCGTTATATAGACTCGGTACACCCGTGGACCCTGCTTAAGGGCCGTAGCGAAACCGGTATGCCAGTGGAAATGCCACTCAACGAAGTGCTGCGGCAAAGCCCGCATGCGTGGGGCCAAAACCAGCAGGCCGTGCATTTGTCGCTCACCGTCGACATGTAACAGCGCCACGCCAACACAACTACGCCCGGCATTGCCGGGCGTAATTGTTTAAGTTGCCGGTAAACGGTGTTTTAGGCCTGCAAGTCTTGCAAGGTCAGATCGAGGCACAAGCGGGCCTTGGTGATCAGTTCATCGATCTCGGTTTTGCTGATTACCAGCGGCGGCGCGATGATCATGATGTCACCCACCGCACGCATGATCAGCCCGTTACGAAAGCAATGACCACGGCAAATCATGCCCACGCCCTTGCCAACATAACGCGCCCGAGTTTGCTTGTTCTGCACCAGCTCGATAGCGCCGAGCAGGCCGACTCCGCGTACTTCACCGACCAAGGGATGATCGGCCAGCTCACGCAAACGCTGCTGAAAATACGGCGCGGTCTCTTCGCGGACCCGTTCGATGATTTTTTCATCGCGCAGAATACGGATGTTTTCCAACGCCACCGCCGCCGCCACCGGGTGCCCGGAGTAGGTGAAGCCGTGGTTAAAGTCGCCGCCGGTTTTCAGCACAGCAAAGACCTTGTCGCTGACAATCAAGCCGCCCATGGGGATATAGCCGGAGGTCAGGCCTTTGGCGATGGTCATCAGGTCGGGGCTAAGGCCGTAATAATTGCTGCCGAACCATTCGCCGGTGCGACCGAAGCCGCAGATCACTTCATCGGCGACGAACAAGATGTCGTACTTGGCGAGGATCTCGCGGATCTTCGGCCAGTAGCTGTCGGGTGGAATAATCACCCCGCCAGCGCCCTGGATCGGCTCGGCGATAAAGGCGGCAACATTGGCCTCGCCGACTTCGAGAATTTTCGCCTCTAGCTGTTCGGCGGCCCAGATGCCGAATGCCTCGGGAGTCATATCAGCACCGTCGGCAAACCAGTACGGCTGCGGGATATGCACAATGCCCGGAACCATACCGCCCTGATCGTGCATGCCCTGCATGCCGCTCAAACTGGAGCCGGCAAAGGTTGAGCCGTGATAACCGTTAATGCGGCTGATGATGACTTGTTTGTCTGGCTGGCCTTTAGTCGCCCAGTAATGACGGACCATGCGCAGCATGGTGTCGTTGCCCTCCGAACCGGAGCCGGTAAAGAACACGTGGTTCATGCCGGGCGGCGCCAGCTCGGCGATGGTTTTCGCCAGCTCCAGCACGGGTGGGTGAGCGGTGTTGAAGAAGGTGTTGTAGAACGGCAACTCTTTCATCTGTTTGCAGGCGGCATCGGCCAGCTCATCGCGGCCATAGCCGATGGCCACGCACCACAGGACGGCCATGCCGTCGAGAATCTTCTGCCCTTCGCTGTCCCACAGGTACACGCCGTCGGCCTTGACGATGATGCGCGGGCCGTTGTCGCTCAACTGTTGATAATCGGTAAAGGGCGCTAAGTGATGGTCGCGGCTCATGGCCTGCCATTTCAGGGTCTGCGGGTTGTTGCATGTGCTGTTCATAGCGCCTCCAAGTAAGGTTATGGGCGGGTCAGCCCTAAGTGCTGAGCGTTGGTTAACTCAGCACTTGTTTATCAACTTCTATCGAGCAGGTGCTTCAGGGCGAAATCGGCATCGGCGGCCTGCTCGTCCAATTCAAAGCGTTTAACCATGTCGTACAGCGCGAGGAAATCGGCGTTGAATACATCCGCCATAATCGGGCAGCGCTGCAGCTCATCCAGCGCCTCGCTCAGCTGCATCGGCAGCGCACCACGGGCCGACACCGCCTCGCGGTCACTGACTTCTGGGCCGGGTTCAATCTGTTGCTGCATGCCGAGCAAGCCGGCGCCGAGCATCAAGGCCAGACTCAGGTACGGATTGGCATCGCCACCCGGCAAGCGATGTTCCACGCGGCGGTTGGCCGGGTTCGATTGCGGGACCCGAAAAGCGGCAGTGCGATTATCAAAACCCCACTCGACGCTGGCCGGCGAGGCGTCTGGGCGCTGCAGGCGTACATAGGAGTGCGCGTACGGCGCGAGGAACGCCATCGAGGCGCGGGCCGAGGCCTGCCAGCCGCCGATAAAGTGCTTGAGCTGCTCACGGGGCGAGCCGTCTGCGGCGGTAAACGGATTATTACCCTCGGCATCGGCCAGGCTGATATGCCAATGCAAGCCGGTGCCCGGCTCGTTTAAATAAGGTTTGGCCATGAAGGTCGCGTAGCAGCCATGCCGGCGGGCCACTTCTCGGGCCAGACGCTTAAAGCGGAACACCGCATCGGCTTGGGCCAGCGGCTCACCAGCGCTGAAGTTGACCTCAAACTGACCGATAGCCGACTCGTGGCCATAGCCGCTGATGGGCAGCCCCTGTATTTCGCAGGCGCGCCACAGGTCATCGAAGAACGGTGCAAAGCTGGCGGCGCTTTCTGCCGAACCTAAATCGTGGGAGCTTTCGATATGCGGGACGCGGCCCGACATGCCGTGCGCCACCTGCAAGCCACCGTGAGCATCGCGCTGCTGATGGACCAGAAAAAACTCCAGCTCCGGCGCGACTTTGGCCCGGTAGCCGGCGGCCTGCAAACGGGCCAGCACACGCTTAAGGATTTGCCGTGGCGAGAGGTCGGCCACTTCCACTTGATGGCTGCCATCGGCCGTGGTGAAGCGCGCTTCGAGGTCGCAAATCACGCTGGCCGTGGCTACGGCAGCCAGCGGATCACGCACTAGGCTGCGCCAGTCTGGCTGCATGGCCATGTCTGGGAAGGTCGGCGGAAATACTTTTGCAAAAACCTGCGGCGGCTCACCGCCCGTGACGGTCAAACCGAGAAACAGTGAAGGCATTTTTGCCCCCAGGGTTTCGGCAAAGCTGGCCGTGCTCA
>JBBKVZ010000356.1:0-4912 GCA_037968715.1 Pseudomonas sp. | reverse complement strand
CAAGGTGATATTACATTGCGCTTGCAGAACGTTCCTTGGGACCAAGCGCTAGATTTGGTTTTAAAGACTAAGGGCTTGGATAAGCGTAAAATTGGCAATGTTTTGCTTGTGGCACCTGCAGATGAAATTGCTGCGCGAGAGCGTCAAGAGCTTGAGTCGCAGAAGCAAATCGCTGATCTTGAGCCGCTACGCCGTGAACTTATTCAAGTCAATTACGCCAAAGCCTCTGATATTGCAAAATTATTTCAGTCGGTAACTGGTTCAGATGCTGGTGCTGCAACTGCTGTGCGTGGCTCGGTGACCGTTGATGATCGTACAAATTCGATAATCGCTTATCAAACGCAAACTAATTTAGATGAATTGCGTCGTATTGTTGCGCAGTTGGATATTGCGGTGCGCCAAGTGATGATCGAAGCAAGGATTGTTGAAGCTAGTGTTGATTACAGTAAGGAGTTGGGTGTTAACTGGAAGGGCGTAAGCATAGGTAATGGTAACTTTGTTATAGGTGGTAGAGGCGGAAATAGGGTTTTGCAAGGGGCGAGTGATACGGCTGCCCTCGGCGCAGGTAAAGGTACATTTGTTGACATGGGCGCGAATGCTGCAACATCAGGAATTGGTATTGGGTTTATAACAGACAATACAATCCTCGATTTAGAGCTTTCTGCCATGGAGAAAACGGGTAACGGTGAGGTGGTTTCGCAGCCTAAAGTCGTTACTGCAGATAAAGAGACTGCCAAGATTTTGAAGGGTACAGAGATACCTTACCAAGAAGCAAGCTCCAGCGGAGCCTCAACAACGGCCTTTAAAGAGGCAGTGCTTTCGCTTGAGGTCACGCCACAAATTACACCGGATAATCGGGTAATTATGGAGGTTAAGATAACTAAAGATGAACCTGATTATGCGAATGCACTCAATAACGTGCCGCCAATCAAAAAGAACGAGGTTGATGCCAAAGTATTGGTTGCCGATGGTGAAACCATAGTCATAGGCGGTGTGTTTTCTAATACCCAGTCCAAGGCTGTAGATAAAGTTCCATTTCTCGGTGACCTGCCCTACTTAGGTCGCTTGTTCCGCCGAGACATAGTTACGGATAAGAAAAATGAGCTTTTAATTTTTCTGACTCCGCGTATTTTGAATAGTCAGGCATCTGCGGTGAGCAAGTAAATCTGTGCGGAATCTGATTTTGGTGGGGCCGATGGGGGCTGGTAAGAGCACTATCGGTCGTCTGCTTGCTAAGGAACTTCGTTGGCCTTTTAAAGATTCGGATAAGGAGATTGAGCAGCGCACAGGTGCTGATATTCCCTGGATTTTTGATGTTGAAGGCGAAGCCGGTTTTCGTGAGCGTGAGCAAGCGATGCTGGTAGAGTTGTGTGAGCTTGAGGGTTTGGTCATAGCTACCGGCGGTGGTGCTGTTTTGCGGCCGGAAAATCGGCAAGTGCTTCATGCTGGTGGTCGTGTTGTGTATTTGCATACGACAGTTGAGCAACAGCTTGATCGAACTTCACGCGATCGCAATCGACCGTTGTTGCGAACCAGTAATCCTGGGCGGGTCTTAGCAGATTTAATGGCCATTCGTGATCCGCTTTACCGTGAGATTGCCGACATTTTGATTGAAACTGATGAGCGTCCTCCGCGGATGGTTGTTCAGGAAATAATCGAGCAGCTTGAATCTCTCTCCCCTCGTTAAAGCGCGGTTAAATTTGCGCTATCCTAGCGGCCTTTCTAGTGGGGGCCGCATGCAGACTCTTCAGGTTGATCTCGCCGAACGTAGCTATCCGATTTACATCGGTAGCAATCTACTTACTCGTTCTGAGTTGTTGGTCTCGCACATTGCGGGTCGACAAGTTGCAGTAGTGACGAATGAAACGGTTGCACCACTGTATTTACAGCAGCTGTTGAAGGTCTTGAATGGTTTTGCTGTAACGCCAGTAATTCTTGCTGATGGCGAGGCGTTCAAAAACTGGCAAACCCTGCAGCTCATTTTTGATGAGCTGTTAGCTGCTCGGCATGACCGAGGTACAACAATTATTGCCCTCGGTGGTGGTGTGATCGGTGATATGGCGGGTTTTGCGGCCGCCTGTTATCAGCGCGGGGTCGACTTTATTCAAGTGCCGACAACCTTACTGTCGCAAGTCGACTCTTCTGTCGGTGGAAAGACCGGCATAAATCATCCGCTGGGCAAGAATATGGTGGGTGCTTTTTATCAGCCTAAGGCGGTGCTAATCGACACCCAAACCTTAGTCACGCTCCCCCCACGCGAGCTCTCTGCGGGGATGGCTGAGGTCATTAAGTACGGTCTGATCGCTGATACGCAATTCCTCAGTTGGCTCGAGGAGAATATAGAGGCACTACTTGACTTGGATCAGGTGTTGTTGGCCGAAGCGATTGCACGCTCTTGCGCGGCGAAGGCTGCTGTTGTCGGTGCTGACGAGCGTGAGTCAGGGCTTCGTGCCACACTAAATTTAGGTCATACATTTGGCCATGCTATCGAAACGCATATGGGCTATGGCGTATGGCTGCATGGCGAGGCGGTTGCGGCGGGAACGGTAATGGCATTGGAGATGTCTCAGCGTTTGGGTTGGATAAGTCCCGCTGAGCGTGATCGCGGCATTCGTTTGCTATTGCGCGCAGGTTTACCGGTAGTGCCACCAACTGAAATGACGCCAGATGATTTTCTTAAGCATATGGCGGTTGATAAGAAAGTACTCGATGGTCGCTTGCGTTTAGTGTTGCTCAGGGGCTTGGGTAGTGCTTTGGTTACTAGCGATTTTCCCCGTGAAATTTTGGATGCCACTTTGCGCGCAGACTATCGCTCGCTGGTTGCTCAGCTAAGAGAAGAATGAGATTTATATGACTAGTTTGCATGCCGATGAAGCCTTTCTTGGTCATTACCAGTTAAGTCACGATCCCTTTGCTGCACGAGTGCCAGGGTTCAAGTTCTTCCCTGCTCAGCGCAAACCAGTTCTAGGCCAGTTGCATCATTTGGCCCGTTACAGTCAGTTGCTGTTAGCGGTTACTGGGCCAAAAGGCAGCGGTAAAACTTTGCTGCGCCAAGCTCTGGTGGCCAGTACCAATAAGCAATCGGTGCATTGCGTTGTGGTTTCTGCGCGTGGAGCTGTTGAGGCGGGCGGCGTACTTCGCTTGATTAGCCAAGGATTAAATGTTCCGCAGGCTGATGTTGGTGATGTGCTTGAGCGCGTTGCTCAGTTGGTGTCTACCGGGCAGGAGGTCTATCTGCTTGTTGATGATGCGGATCAGCTCGATGATGCCTCTTTGGATGCCATGATGGCGCTGGCTGCTGGAAACTCAGAGGCACGCGCCCATGTATTTTTGTTTGCTGATTCAACCTTGGTGCCGCGTCTTGAGCTGTATGCAGATGGTGCTGAATGTTTTCATGTTATCGAATTGCTGCCCTACAGCGAGGAAGAAACGCGGGAATATCTGACCCAGCGTCTTGAGGGTGCAGGGCAGGGCATCGAATTGCTGTCTGATCGGCAAGTGGCTGATATTCATTTGGCTTCGGGTGGTTGGCCTGGAGGGATCAATCTGATTGCTCGCGAGGGGCTTATTGACGCCATGCTTGCTAAGCGCGGTACTGCTCAGCGCTCCGTCGGAGGTGGGTTTAAGTTGCCTATTAAGCATCTGCTCGCATTGATCGTGGTTGCTGCGGGTGTTGCAGGTGCTTGGATGATGCAGGAACGTGGCGATACTCCTGTCTTGCCGCCGGTAGCGGCGAATTTACCTTTGGGGCAGGATGCTGTGCCTGTGGACTCTGCCTCTCAGAGTGAAGGGCAAATTTCTGAGGGTCCAAAAATTGACTTCTCAGGTTCAAGTCAACCATTGCCGCTGCCTTTAGCAGGTGAGGCGCAGCCGGTAATCCGTCAGCCGCTTGCACAGGCCGGTTCGGCTGAAGTTGATGACGGGGTTGATCTCGGCGCGGCTTTGCAGGCAAGTAGTGATTCAGCTGTGCCTGTTACTCCTGCGCAAAGCGCCTTACCTGTGACTCCTGAGCTGGCGCAGCCCCCTGCCGTTCCAGCGCCTGCAGTCGTGAAGGAGCAAACTCCTTCTCCTGCACCTGTGGCTGCCAAGCCAGTTGCCGTGGTTAAGCCGGTCATAGCGCCGAAGGCTGTTGCTAAGCCGGAAAAAGCAGCGGCAGCAATGGCGATTGCAAAAGCAGCTGCTACGCCTAAGGCATCGTCAGGCGGGACTGCTTGGTATGCTGCGCAAGCACCGAGTAGCTACGTAGTGCAAGTGCTGGGTACGGGCGCTGAGGCGAATGCTCAAGCCTTTGTGCGCGAGCAAGGTGCGCAATATCACTACTTCAAAAAGCAATTACAGGGCAAGTCGCTCTATGTAGTGACCTATGGCGGTTTTACTTCGCGCTCGGCCGCGCAGGCCGCTATAAGTAATTTGCCTGCAAAACTTAAAGCAGGTAAGCCTTGGCCGCGCACTATTGCCAGCATACAGGCGGAAATGAAGTAGAGCAGTTGGCCATGGCCCGCAGCTTGCTTTAGATTGGAGGCTACTCCGCTTTAGCACGGTTGGCGGGTTGTTGCCTTTTGTCGCGCGACATAAGTTTGCATGGTGTCGCCGCTGTGATTTGTGACGGTTAAGATGGATGTGTACAATAACCTCCCTTTTGCCTGCGCAAAAGCTGGCGGTTAGTCCTGCGCGCACGGTAAGTGCTTGATTTAGTAAAAGTTTGTCTGGTGAGAGTGTCTATGAAAGCAGGTCTGTATCATCCTGATGAGTTCAAGGATAACTGTGGCTTCGGCCTTATTGCCCATATGCAGGGCGAGGCTAGTCATCACCTGCTGCAGACAGCTATTGAAGCGCTGACCTGCATGACGCACCGCGGCGGAATTAACGCCGACGGTAAGACCGGTGACGGTTGTGGGCTGTTGATGCAGAA
>JBBKVZ010000355.1:0-3927 GCA_037968715.1 Pseudomonas sp. | reverse complement strand
GGCACCGACGACTTTCTGATCAACCCCTATGGGCTGATGTTCCATGAGATCACCGCGTCCAGCCTGATCAAGGTCGATTTGGCCGGCAGCAAGCAGATGGACAGCCCGTTTGAGATCAATCCGGCCGGCTACACCATTCACAGCGCCGTGCACGAAGTACGGCATGACGTGAACTGTGTGTTGCACACCCACACAGCCGCCGGTGTGGCAGTGGCGGCGCAAAAAGCCGGGGTGTTGCCGCTGTCGCAGCAGTCGCTGTTCGTGTTGGCCAGCCTATCGCAGCACGACTACGAGGGTGTCGCCCTTAATCATGACGAGAAAGCCCGCTTGCAGGCCGATCTGGGCCAGAGCAATTTTATGTTGCTGCGCAATCATGGCCTGATGACCTGTGCCGGCAGCATCGCTGATGCGTTTTTGATGATGTTTATCTTCCAGCGCACCTGTGAAATTCAAGTCATGGCGCAAAGCGGTGGTGGAGAGCTGGTATTGATTCCCCAGGTAATTCTTGACGGTGCGCGGGCGATGATCAGTGGTGTTATGCGCAGCCCCACTGGCATGGGCGGCGCGCTGCCGTGGCCGGCGCTGTTGCGCAAGTTGGATCAGCAAAATCCCGGTTACGACCACTGATGGCGCTGGCCGGGATTGCTCTGAGCGATTGGCGTCAGCAAAGCCAAGCGTTCAGTTTTAACGGTTATGCGATACGTTATTGGACGGCGGGGCAGGGCGCGCCCTTACTGCTGATTCATGGCTTCCCAACCGCCGCCTGGGACTGGCATTACCTTTGGCAGCCGCTGAGTGAGCGCTATCAGCTGATTGCCTGCGACATGCTTGGCTTTGGTGATTCGGCCAAGCCACGCTCGCATGCTTACAGCTTGCTGGAGCAAGCCGATTTGCAACAAGCCTTGCTGGCCCATTTGGGCATCAGCGCGCCGGTGCATGTGCTGGCCCATGACTATGGCGACAGCGTCGCCCAAGAGCTGTTGGCGCGCCATTATGAGCGCCGTGCGGTGCTGGCCAGCTGCGTGTTTCTCAATGGTGGGCTGTTTCCGGAAACCCATCATCCGGTGCTGGTGCAAAAGCTGTTGCTCAGCTCGCTGGGCGGCTTGCTCGGTCGTCTGTTTAGTCGTCGTACGCTGGCGGCTAACTTGGCCAAGATATTCGGCCCGCACAGCCAGCCCAGCGCCGCCGAACTGGATGGCTTTTGGCAGTTGATTGCCAGCAACAATGGCCCCGCCATCATGCATCGGCTGATTCGCTATATGCCCGAGCGGCGCGTGCAGCGTGACCGCTGGCTGGCGGCGATGCAGCATAGCGAGGTGCCGTTACGCTTGATTGATGGTGGCTTTGACCCGATTTCCGGGGCACATATGCTGGCCCGCTACCGTGAGTTGGTGCCAAATCCTGACTGCGTGTTGTTAGAGGCTATCGGTCACTACCCACAGACCGAGGCACCCGACGCCGTGCTGGGGCATTACCTGGCATTTCGCATACGTACAGAGGCTTAAATGCAACGACGCAGCTTTCTTAAACTCACCGGCTTGACCGGTGTCGCAGCCCTCGGTGTTGGTTATTGGGCCTTGCCCAGTGGCCCATTGCCGGCGGCGCTGAGCATCGAGGCGGCGCAGGCGTTGCTGGTGCAGTTAAGCAGTCAGACGCTGGTCAGTCGCGGTGGCTGGAGCCCTGCGCAGGTGTTCAACCACTGCGCGCAGAGCATCGACTATTCCCTCGACGGTTACCCGCAACTGAAACCCAGCTGGTTTCGCCACTCTGTCGGGCCCGCAGCTTTTACCGTGTTCGCCGCTCGCGGCGCTATGCGCCACTCACTGAACGAAGCAATTCCCGGTGCGCCGGCTATCGTCAGCCCGGCTGATCCGGCGCTGGCGCTGCAACGCCTGCAAACCGCCTTTAAGCGCTTCGCCAGCCACACGGGGGCGTTGCAGCCGCACTTCGCCTACGGCCAGTTGAGCCATGCCGAGTACGCTCAGGCCCATGTGCTGCACCTGTACAACCATCTGAGCCTGATTAATCCAGTCAGCTAAGCGACTATCGCGAGCTCTTATTGCTCGGCATTCAGCCGCGCGACTGTGATTGTGTCGGCCGCCTTGCTGCCAGACACTCAGGTGATTAACCCTGACTCTGGAGCTGAATAAATGAGCAACGCCATACGTTTTGACGACAAGGTTGTAATTGTCACCGGCGCCGGTGGCGGCTTGGGCCGCGCCCATGCATTGTTGTTCGCCAAGCACGGCGCGCGCGTGGTGGTGAATGATCTCGGCGGCAGCAGCCACGGTGAAGGTGCTAGTGCCTCAGCCGCCGATTTAGTGGTGGCCGAAATTCGCGCCGCCGGTGGTACGGCGGTGGCCAACCATGATTCGGTCACCGACGGCGGCAAGATCGTCCAGAACGCTCTAGATAGTTTTGGTCGCGTTGATGTGTTGGTCAATAACGCCGGAATTTTGCGCGACAAAAGCTTCCAGAAGATGGAGGACACCGACTGGGATCTGGTCTACAAGGTCCACGTTGAGGGCGCCTACAAGGTTACTCATGCGGCGTGGCCACACCTGCGCGAGCAAAACTTTGGCCGGGTGATTTTCACCGCTTCAACTTCGGGTATTTACGGCAACTTCGGTCAAAGCAACTACGGTATGGCCAAGCTGGGTCTGTATGGCCTGACCCGTACCCTGGCGTTGGAAGGGCGTAAAAACAATATTTTGGTCAATGCCATCGCCCCTACGGGCGCTACGCGGATGACCGAAGGCTTGATCCCGCCGCAGGTGTTTGAGCAACTCAAACCTGAGCTGATTAGCCCGTTGGTGGTGTATCTGGGTAGCGAAGCGTGCAGTGAAACCTCCAGCCTGTTTGAAGTGGGCGGCGGCTGGATCGGCAAGGTACGTTGGGAGCGCAGCCTGGGCGCCGGCTTTGATCCACGCGCCGGCTTTGCGCCTGAAGACGTAGCCGCGCAGTGGCAGCAGATTTGCGACTTCACCGATGCCGTGCACCCGAACGACAGCATGACGGCGATGAACGAAATGCTGGCTAACCTGCAGAAATACGCGGGCTAATTGCACCCATATCAGGGGGCAGTCAGTAGGCTGATTTTCTGATTGTGGTAATGCGGCTGAGGGCCGGCAGCGATGTCGGCTTTTTTGTGGGCGCGATTTGCTGGGTGGCCAGCGCTGCATGTAGCGTTTTCTGTGGGTATGGCGATGGTGGCGCGCGGTGAGCCCCGTGCTGCCCGCTCCGCAGTTTCAGCTCAGGAGCACGGCGGCACGGGGGTTTCAGCAGGCCGCAGAGCTGATTGCCCTGGATCAGGCTGCGGCTGGGTTTCTAGCGGGCTTGCAGCTTGAAGTTATCGTCCGACGGTTCCTTGGTGTAGGCACCTTGGTCGTGGACCAATTTCTGCGTGCCGTTCATCAGGGTGGTAATGCGGCTGTCCGGGGTTTTGGCGGAGGCCGCCTGGTTGCTAGTGCCGGTAACTACGGGCGGGTTGAAACTGTAAGACCACAGGTAGTGCCAAACGGCAGCGTTGTGTTTTTGAACGACCTGTGTGGCATTGAAATACCAAGGCTTGAGCTCGCTAAAGGCGGTCATCTTCATCAGGTCGGTATTAGCGTCGCCGACGAAAACGGTGCTGGTGAAGGCGGATGTGCCGTAAGCCTAGAACATCACCCCTGTGGTCTTCGGTGTGCCATTCATTAGCGTAGTGATGCGGCTGTCCGAGGTCTTCGCGGAAGCTGCCTGGTTGTTGGTGCCGGTTACTAGTGGTGGGTTGAAGCTGTTGGACCACAGATAGTGCCAAACGGCAGCGTTGTGTTTTTGGGTGACTTGCGTTGCACTGAAATACCAAGGCTTGAGCTCGCTGAACGCGGTCATCTTCATCAGGTCGGTATTGGCGTCGCCGACGAAAACGGTGCTGGTCACGGCGGA
>JBBKVZ010000354.1:0-2887 GCA_037968715.1 Pseudomonas sp. | reverse complement strand
GCAGCGCGCAACTCGCCTTACCCTTACCCTGAGACAAGCAATAACCGGCAAGGCTTACTCTCGCGCCTAAGCCAGATCCAGCCAAGCACCCAATAGAAACAGCAGCGCCTGCGCCAAGGTCATTGCGGCCAGGCGCGGTAATTCGACGTCCAGCTGCAACGCTGGCACGCGCGCCACACGCAGCAATAACTGCCGATGCAACGGCATTAACAACAGCGGCAAGGCCACCCAGCGGCCACCTGTCAGCAACGCGTGGAGCAGCCAACAGATATCCGCACCGACCAACAGCAAACCTTGGTAGCCACGGCCGATCGGCACCCCGCAACGAACCACCAAGGTGCGCTTGCCCGCCGCCGCATCAGCCTGCCAGTCGCGCAGGTTATTCAAGTTGAGCACCGCAACACTCAGCAAACCTAGCGCCAGCGCCGGCAACCAAGGCCAGTGCGGGGTAGCCGGCACCTGCAGGGCGTAACTGCCCAGCGTGCCCAGTAAGCCAAAAAACACCAACACCGCTAAGTCGCCCAAGCCCAGATACGCATAGGGGCGCGGACCAAGGGTGTAGGCCAGTGCTGCGCCAATCGCCAATAATCCACTCAACGGCCAGAACCAGCGCCCCCAAGTAGCCAGCTCTGGCCACGCCACAACCAGCAAGCTCAACCCACTGAGCGCCGCCAACGCGCCACAGCCAGCGATAGCCCGACGCATGCCAATTGGGCTGATCCAGCCCTGCTGCATCGCGCGCGGCGGGCCGATGCGTAAAGGGCCGTCGGCCCCGTGCAGGGTGTCGCCATAATCATTGGCTAAATTGGCAAGAATTTGCAGCAGCAAGGTGGTCAGCAGTGCCAGAGCAGTAACCGCCCAACTACCACCACCTTGCAAACCCGCCAGCCCAGCGCCCAGCAAAATACAGGCGGCCGCCAGTGGCAGTGTGCGCAACCGGCAGGCATGCCGCCAAACCGCCAAGCGCGAAGGTGGAACTGCGGTGACTAATGACATACTCAACTCCAAGGACTTACGCCACTCTAACGCGTCGTACTCAGCCATGCTGCTCTGCGCTGGTGGGGAAAATTGCAGGCAAAAAAAGACCCGCCGAAGCGGGTCTAAAAAAACGCCTGACTGGTGAGCCTTAGGCGAGTTCGTCGAAGCACTCAGCGACAATGGCCAGGCCTTTGTCCAGCTGTGCATCCGGAATAGTTAACGGCATCAAGAAACGGATGACGTTGTAGTAAGTCCCGCACGACAACAGGATCAAACCCTTGTCGCGGGCGCGGGCAACAATTTTGCCGACCAGTTCAGCCGCCGGCTTGTGCACGTCGCCAGCTTCGAACAGCTCAATGGCAATCATCGAACCGAGACCGCGCACATCGCCAATCACTTTGTGCTTAGCTTGAATGGCGCGCAGACCGGCTTTCAAACGCTCGCCAAGAACCTGCGAACGCTCCAGCAGTTTCTCTTCGTCGAACACTTTCAGCACAGCCAGCGCGGCGGCGCAGGCAATCGGGCTACCGGCATAGGTGCCGCCCAGTCCGCCCGGCGCGATGACGTCCATTATTTCAGCTTTGCCGCACACGCCCGAAATCGGGAAACCGCCGCCAACCGACTTGGCGAAGGTGGTCAGGTCAGGCACCACACCCAGTTGCTCGGTAGCGAAGAAGGTGCCGGTACGGCCCGCACCGGTTTGTACTTCGTCGGCGATCAGCAGAATGCCGTGTTGGTCACACAGGGCGCGCAGGCGCTGCATAAATGCTGGCGAGTTGGTGTAGAAGCCACCTTCACCCTGTACCGGCTCAATAATGATGGCGGCGATGTCACTTGGCTGCGCGTCGTTCTTGAAGATCCGCTCAATGCTGGCGATCGAAGCGTCTTCGCTCACACCATGCAGCTCACACGGCGACTCTGCGCGGAACACGCCAGCCGGCATCAAGCCCATGCCCGCCGAGTACGGCACCACTTTACCGGTCAGGCTGAGGGTCATCATGGTACGACCGTGGTACGCGCCGGTGAAGGCAATCACGCCGATCCGCCCGGTAGCAGCGCGGGCAATTTTCACCGCGTTCTCCACCGCTTCGGAGCCGGAAGTAACCAACAGGGTCTTCTTCGCGAAGTCGCCTGGCACACGCTTGGCGATCTCTTCACAGAGCTCGACATAGGGTTCATAGGCCAACACTTGGAAGCAGGTGTGCGACAGTTTGGTCAGCTGCTCCTGCACGGCGGCGACAACTTTCGGGTGCAGGTGACCGGTATTCAGTACGGCGATGCCGCCGGCGAAGTCGATAAATTCGCGGCCTTCAACGTCCCAAACAGTGGCGTTTTCAGCACGTTCGGCAAAAATCGGGTGAATCTGGCCAACACCGCGCGGTACGGCGGCTTGGCGGCGTTGCATCAGGGATTCGTTAGTTTTGCTCATGATTATCCTCGTGGGCCGCCGGGCGGGCCAGTTACGCAGTGTCAGTAAAATTCGTTATTGCCGTAGCTTTTTGCAGCCGCCAAAAGGTTAGTAGTGTAGCGAGCGAAGGTCAGGCCACACCCGCTCCCTGCGGGTAGCGGCATTTCCCACATCCATGTGGGTCACAAGGCAAAACGCCGCTCGTTTGTGCGCAGTAGCTGCTTAAACCCCTAGGCAGACGTATTTGATTTCCAGGTAATCTTCAATGCCGTACTTGGAACCTTCACGGCCCAAGCCCGAGGCCTTCATGCCACCAAACGGCGCGACTTCAGTGGAAATAATCCCGGTATTAACGCCGACGATGCCGTACTCCAAGGCCTCCGATACGCGAAATACGCGGCTCAGGTCACGGGCATAGAAGTACGAGGCCAGACCAAATTCGGTGTCGTTGGCTTGGGCGATCACATCGGCTTCATCGGTGAAGCGAAACAATGGCGCCAA
>JBBKVZ010000353.1:0-4433 GCA_037968715.1 Pseudomonas sp. | reverse complement strand
TCGACCTGATCAATGCGCTGAAACACAACGTGGTGTTCGCCGACATGGACGAGTTCTACTTTCTGGCGCGCACTATTTTGGTCAAGGACGAGCGCCATTTCGACAAGTTCGACCGCGCTTTTGGCGCTTACTTCAAGGGTCTGGAAAACCTCAATGAGCACCTTGAGGCGCTGATCCCCGATGAGTGGCTACGCAAAGAATTTGAGCGTTTGCTGACCGATGAAGAGCGGGCCAATATCCAGTCATTGGGCGGCCTCGACAAACTAATCGAAGAGTTCAAAAAACGCCTCGAAGAGCAAAAAGAACGCCACGCAGGCGGCAACAAATGGGTCGGCACTGGCGGCACCAGCCCGTTCGGCTCCGGCGGCTATAACCCGGAAGGTATCCGTGTTGGCGATGCCGGCAAGCGTCAGGGTAAAGCGGTCAAAGTCTGGGACCAGCGCGACTACAAGAACCTCGACGATTCGGTAGAACTGGGCACCCGCAATATCAAGGTGGCCTTGCGCCGCCTGCGTAAATTTGCCCGTGAAGGCGCGGCGGAAGAGTTTGATCTGGGCGGCACCATCGACCACACCGCCAAAGATGGCGGCTTGCTGAATATTCAGATGCGCCCGGAGCGGCGTAACAAGGTCAAACTGCTGATTTTGTTTGATATCGGCGGCTCTATGGATGCCCACGTGAAAGTCTGCGAAGAGCTGTTCTCGGCCTGTAAAACCGAGTTCAAACACCTTGAGTATTACTACTTTCACAACTGTGTGTACGAGTCGGTGTGGAAGAACAACCTGCGCCGCACCTCTGAGCGTTTCTCCACCCTCGACCTGTTACACAAGTACGGTGCCGACTACAAAGTGGTGTTCGTGGGCGATGCAGCCATGGCGCCCTATGAAATCACCCAAGCCGGCGGCAGCGTCGAGCACTGGAACGAGGAGCCGGGCTATCAGTGGATCAAGCGCTTTATGGGCAAATACAAAAAGCTTATCTGGATCAACCCATACCCCAAAGACACCTGGAACTACACCGCCTCCACCAACATCATGCGCGAACTGGTCGAAGACCAAATGTACCCGCTGACGTTAACCGGACTGGAAGAAGGTATGAAGTTCCTCTCCAAATAAAAAACGGGCCGCAAGGCCCGTTTTTTATTAAACCAATAACTGTTTTACAGCCGATGCCTTGCTTGGATCTTTTGCGTGCGGCTCTGGCCGAACAGCCCAGCAATGCTAAGCAGCACCAGCTCCACCAGCCAAGCCAGTAGCAACGCACAACTTAAGCCCCAAGCAATAGCCTCGGGGGCTAGCAACACTTGATAGCGATAGCCGTTATAGGTTTCCAGCAGCAAAGCATGATCAGCAGCAGTCACTAGATGGACAACCTGCAAGTACCACGGCCCTTGCATGGCCTGCCATTGGGCCTCCAGCAAGCTATCGCGGGCAACGAGTTGGGCTACGCTTTGCCCATCGCTGCGCATTACCGGATCATCGCTCACGCGGTAGTGTGCAACCAAGGCATCCAAATCACCTTTGAAGAACTTCTGCGCGGTGGCACGAAAGCCTTGCAGGCTTTGCAACGCTTCATTGCGATGAGCATCTACGCGCTGCTGATAATCGATAATAAAGCCCGGTACCTGAACCCCCACCAGCAAGCCAAAAGCAAACAACACTAAACGCAGGTAACTTCTAAACATCGGTCTCTCCCATAAACTACTTTGCTGCGGCTAAATACAGCCCTGAGCCATACATTCCCCGCCCCGCCAGAGCTTCCACTGCCCGGGCTGGTAAAGGTTCCATACTTCATCACTGGTCAAGGCTTCGGTGGCCAGCATAGTCACCACGTCATTAGGCGTGGTTTGCGCGCTGAAATCCACGCTCACCTGCGCATCTTTCAGGCAGGCCGGCCCAAATGGCGCGCGCCGGGTGATATGCGCCAATTTGCTGGAGCAAAAGCTGAACAACCAGTCACCGTTACTGAGCAAACAATTAAAAACGCCGCGTTGGTGATACTCAGCGCAGGCCGCCACCAACACCGGCAACAATGCACTCACCGATACCGGCTCGGGGAAAGACAAGCGCAGACGATTAAGTATCGAGCAAAACGCCGCCTCGCTGTCGGTGTCGCCCACCGGCCGATAGAAACCCGCAGGCGGCTTGAAGTCAGGCAGTTGACCATTGTGCGCAAAACACCAGTTATGCCCCCACAATTCGCGCACGAACGGATGGGTATTGGCCAAGCAAACCTTGCCGACATTGGCTTGGCGAATATGGCCGATCACTGTTTCGCTCTTGATCGGGTAGCGCTGCACCAGCCGGGCTATTTCAGATGCGACGCTCGCCGCTGGGTCTTGGAACAGGCGCAGACCGCGCCCCTCGTAAAAACCAATGCCCCAGCCGTCGCGGTGCGGACCAGTACCGCCGCCGCGCTGCATTAAGCCGGTAAAACTAAACACAATGTCGGTGGGCACGTTGGCGCTCATGCCGAGCAATTCACACATCAGTTAGCTCCAGTAGCGCGGCGTATTGAGCGATATTTCAGCACTACGAGCATGTATCTGGCGGCTATAAGCGCGGTTCGATACGCGCTTGAGCGGAGCTGCGCGGGGCCAGGTTAGTGTCCACATAGGTGGCTCGATGCGCTGGCGATGGTTGCTGCAATAACTCGCGCATGGTCGGTTCATCGTCGCCCGCCTTCTGCGTTTCACGCTGCTGCCGGCGCCGCTTACGCGCGTTCTCGAATGGCCAGCGGATTAGTGCAAACAGCAGGTAAGCGGCAAAAGCCAGCAGCGTATACAGGCTTAAATCGGCCACGGCGCGCCAAGCGTTATTACCGACCTGAAACAGTAAATCCAGCGCAGTAATCGCCACTGAAGGGGCAAACTGCTCTTTCGCAGGATCAACCAGGGTGGGCGCCAACAACAGCACGGTCATTAACACCCGCAACGGCTCGCGCAACCAGCGCCACATCCAGCGGGTGATCCGCCAGCCAACCAGCAGGCAACCTAAAGCCGCTGCGCCATACAGGGCTAAAACAAGCTGATACTCGTGTTCATTCATGCGCGTGGATGGCCGGGCTGGCAAAAGGGCGCTTATGATAGCGGCTTTTGTCTGCGCCGGCGTCCCCCGCCGTCGGCCATCACCGCCTAATTCATCTGAGAGCCATTCTATGTCGTCTGCCCCACTGGCCATACGCACCGCCACTGCCGACCCTTATGCCTGGCTTGAACAACGCGACGAGCCGCAAGTGCTGGCGTATCTGCGCGCCGAGAACGACTATCTGGAGCAGCAACTGGCAGGGCAAAGCCAATTGCGCGAAACCCTGTTTAACGAGATCAAAGGGCGCATTTTAGAAACTGACCTGTCGCTGCCGGCACCCTGGGGGCCATGGCTGTACTACCAACGCACCACCGCCGGCGATGAATACCCACGGCATTATCGCTGCCCGCGCCCGGCCGATGGTTCCTTGGCTGTTGAGCAAACGCAAGAGCAACTGCTTCTCGACCCCAATGCTTTGGCCGAGGGTGGGTTTATTTCTCTCGGTGCGTTTAGCGTCAGTCAAGATCACCAGCTGCTGGCCTACAGCCTGGACACCAGTGGCGATGAAATTTACCAATTATTTGTTAAAGACCTTGCCACTGGCAGCACCCGCCAACTGCCTTTTGCTGATTGCGACGGCAGCCTGACTTGGGCCAACGATAACCAGACGCTGTTCTTCGGCGAGTTAGACGAGACTCACCGCCCGCACAAACTGTATCGCCACACCCTCGGCCAGGAAGGCGCTGAATTGGTGTTCACCGAAGCCGATGGACGCTTCTTCCTGCACTGCTATCGCTCCAGCTCCGAGCGGCAACTGATTCTGCTGCTGGGCAGTAAAACCACCAGCGAAAGTTGGGTGCTCGACGCCGATACGCCGCAGGGCGAGTTCCGCTGCCTGGCACCGCGCGAAGATGACCACGACTACGATATCGACCACGGCCAGCTTGAGGGTCAATGGTGCTGGCTGATCCGCAGCAATCAAAGCGGCATCAACTTCGCCCTATATAGCGCCAGTGAACAAGCACCGACCCGCGCTGACTGGTGTGAGCTGATCGCCCATAACCCACAGGTGATGCTTGAAGGCTTCAGCCTGAATCAACATGCCTACGTGCTAAGCCTGCGCGAAGCCGGCCTGCCGATTATTCAGGTTCACCCCGTTGGCCTGCCAAGTTACCGCGTGCAGTTGCCGGATGCCGCCTACAGCCTGTCGGTGCAAGACAGCCTAGAATATTCCAGCCCAGCAATTCGCCTGCGCTACGAGGCACTCAATCGCCCCGCGCAGATCCGTCAACTGGAGCTGGCCAGTGGTGCCCAACAGGTATTGAAAGAAACTCCGGTACTCGGCCCCTTCGACCCCGACGCCTATATCAGCCAACGCCTATGGGCCACAGCCAAAGACGGCAGTCA
>JBBKVZ010000352.1:0-7757 GCA_037968715.1 Pseudomonas sp. | reverse complement strand
AACACCCTACTGACCCTGCGCGGCGTAGCCGAAGGCTACTCCACCGGGATGCTCGGACTGATAATGTCCGGGTACTTCGTCGGTTTTCTCCTTGGCACTTGGCTGGCGATTCCGCTGGTTCGCCGCGTTGGGCACATCCGTGCGTTTGCCTTTTTTGCCGCCCTAGCCGCCATCTCTGCACTGCTGCATATTTTGCTGGTCAACCCGTGGGTCTGGCTGGGCTTGCGGGTGCTGTATGGTTTGGCGCTGGTGGGCTTGTACATGGTCATCGAGAGCTGGCTAAACGCTCAAGTGCCCAGCGAAAAACGCGGTCAGGTATTTGCCATCTACATGATGGTCAACCTCGGCGCCTTGGCTGCCGCCCAGCAGCTATTAGGCCTAGCCAGCCCTAACGACTTTGTCCTATTCGTGTTGGCAGCGGTTCTGATTAGTGCGGCATTAATGCCCATCACCATGACTCGGCAAGCCCAGCCAACCATGCCGCAAACCATGAACACCGACCTGCGCCAACTGGTTCGGGTAGCACCCGTGGCCATTGCCGCTGCCGCGTTATCAGGCTTAGCTCTTGGCGCGTTCTGGGCCATGGCTCCGGTGTACGCCAGCCTCAGCGGTTTCGACACCCAAGGCGTTGGCATGCTGATGACCAGCACGATTGTGGGCGGCGCGTTATTGCAAATCCCCATTGGCCATTACTCCGACCGCCATGACCGACGCAAAGTCCTGCTCTGGGTGGTATTGCTGGCAGTCTTAGTGGCGTTGTTGATGGCCATGCTACCGGCCGGGCCTTGGCTACTCGCGGCCATATTCGTCTGGGGTGGTTTGGCCTTCTCTATCTACCCGATTGCCGTGGCGCAGATGGTCGACCAACTGCACAGCGATGAAATTCTCGCCGGCTCCAGCGGTCTGCTAATGATCAATGGCATTGGCTCGGTGTGCGGCCCGTTGCTGGCCGGCCTGCTCATGCAGCAGTTTGGTCCGCAGGCGTTACCCCTGCACTACGCCGTGACTTTGGGCCTGCTGGCAGCCTATACCTTCTATCGCCTGCAACATGTTAGCGACCTGATCAGCGAGCCGCACGGGCACTTTATGCCCATGCTCCGCACCAGTCAGGCTGTGCTGGAACTGATCCCGGAAAGCCCATGTTCCGAACATCCAGAGCCCGAGCCCGACGCCGAGCTGGAGCCTGAGATCAACGCGGCCACAGCCGAGAGCGAGAGCGTCGAAGCGCAGCCACCGAGCACGCATTTTTAACGCGTACAATAGAGCAGACATCAGCAGCCAATAGCCACTCGCTAATAACGCTCAAAAAGAATAATAGGGTTGATACGATCCAAGCACTTTGCTCGTCGGCCTTGGTCGGCGCGTCACTCAGCCTACATGGACAGGAGACAGCGCATGCTACTTGCCACCGATCTAGATGGAACCTTTCTCTCCGGCAACCCCGCCGACCGCCTCAGCCTTTATCAAACGCTGGCGGCGCACCCGGAAATTCGCTTGGCCTACGTGACTGGCCGCAGTTTGGAGTCAGTACTGCCATTACTGGCCGACCCAACCCTGCCACAACCGGACTTCATTATTGCCGACGTGGGCGCCAGCCTGGTGCATGGCGACACCCTGCAATTGATCCAGCCACTGCAAGGCCGCGTCGATGCGCTCTGGCCCGGTGAAAGCCAGGTGGCCAGTGCCATCGAAGGTTTCAACCTGGTGCGTCAAGACACCCCGCAAATGCGCCGCTGCTCGTATTTCTGCAGCCCCGAAGAGGCCGCTAACCCGGCCCTGGTGGCGGCCGCTGACGCCTTGGGCTGCGACCTGCTGTACTCCGCCGAACGCTTCCTCGATTTGCTGCCTAAAGGCGTCAATAAAGGCAGTAGCCTGCGCGCACTGGTCGAGTGGTTAGAACTTGATAACGACCAAGTACTCACCGCCGGTGACACCCTCAACGACCTGAGCATGCTCAACGGCCACTTCAAAGGCGTATGCGTGGGTGCCGCCGAGCCGGCATTACTTAACGCCACTGCCAACCAATCGCGCGTGTTTCAGGCCCACCGGCCGGGTTGCGGCGGCATTCTTGAGGCCTTTGTGCATTTTGGCTTTCTCGGCGAGGCTGGGATTGCTGCCGAACAACGCTTAGCCTTGCCGCCCGGTAAATCAGACCTAGTGATGGTTTACCATCGCCTGCCGTATGAAGAGTACCGCGTGGCCGGTAAGTTACAGCGTCGCCGGCCGACCTCGCCGAACGGGATTATTCCAACCTTGCTGAGTTTCTTCGGCGACGGTCGCAAAGGTTCTTGGGTTGCTTGGGCTGAGCACGACGAAGCGGATGCCACTGAACCGTTTGAAACCCATACCACGGTCGACGCCGAGCACTACCCGAAACTCACCGCCGCGCGCATTCCGCTGACCAAAGAAGAGGTCGACATCTTCTATAAGCGCTTCTCCAAAGAAGCCTTCTGGCCAACCCTGCACACCTTCTGGGAGCGCGCCCAGTTTCGCGAAGACGACTGGCAGGTGTTTCTCAAGGTCAACCGCGCCTTCGCCGAACGCACCGCTCAGGAAGCCGCCGAAGGTGCCATCGTCTGGCTGCACGACTACAACCTGTGGATGGTGCCTGGCTACCTGCGCGAGCTGCGCCCGGACCTGCGCATTGCTTTTTTCCACCACACCTACTTTCCTTCGGCCGACGTCTTTAACGTCTTGCCGTGGCGCCGGCAGATCATCGGCAGCCTGCTGCAGTGCGACTACATCGGCTTCCACATTCCGCGTCAGGTCGAGAACTTTGTCGACGCCGCGCGTGGTGTTACCCCCCTGCAAACCATCAGCCGGCAAAACTGCGCACCACGGTTTATCACCTACGGTTGCGCCGTGGGCCTGGAGCGCATGACCACCGCCGTGGATACCGGCAGTCGCGTGGTCAAACTCGGCGCCCACCCGGTCGGGCTAGACCTTGAGCGGGTCAGCGCGGCGCTGGAGTCACCGAAAATTAAAGAAATGATGGAGCGTCTGCGCGAAGAGCTGAACGGGGTCAAACTTATCCTCTCGGTTGAGCGTCTCGACTACACCAAAGGCACCCTGGAGAAGCTCCAAGCCTACGAGCGCCTACTGGAAGAAAACCCCGAGCTGCTGCGCAAGGTCACGCTGGTTTGCGTCTGCGTACCCGCCGCCAAAGAAATGACCATCTACGACGAACTGCAAGGGCAAATCGAGCAAGTCGCCGGACGTATCAACGGGCGCTTTGCCCGCATCGGCTGGACGCCTCTGCAGTTCTTCTTTCGCAGCCTGCCGTTTGAAGAAGTCAGCGCTTGGTATGCCATGGCCGACGTTATGTGGATTACCCCACTGCGCGACGGGCTGAACCTGGTCTGCAAAGAATTCGTGGCAGCCCAAGGTTTGCTCGGTGGTTGCGGCGTATTGGTGCTGTCAGAGTTCGCCGGCGCCGCCGCCGAACTTAAAGGCGCCCTACTGACCAACCCCCACGACCCGGCCGACATGGTGCAAACCTGTTATCACGCGTTGAACATGCCGAAAATCGAAGCCCAGGCGCGACTGCGTGAGCTGTACGACATCGTCAGCTACAACGATATACGTCGTTGGGGCGACGAGTTCCTCGCCGGTGTCAGCAGCGAATCGCTCGCAACCCCTTTGAGCGACAGCGCCAACGACGGCGCCAGTGACCTCATCGACAGCCTCAGCCCCGCCAGCGCCTAATAGCCCGCAGGTATACGCATCAACTCGACGCGTATACCTGCGCCGGCCGCAATACCACCCCCGCAAAACATCAGTCGGCAAAGCCCTAAGTCCATGCAGTAACCGCATGAGTCTTTAGCCTGCTTGCGCGTAGGCAAAAGCGTCGAGCAAAGGACTGTCTGCCGCGTTTAAATAGCTGCGTAACAAGTCAACTTATTTACTCAAAATGCATTCTCCTGCTTGCACCAAGAGGCTCTATTCCGGTAGTTTCGCCACCCTTAACGCCAGCACCCGCTGCGCCACAGATATTCTTCGCACGGGTTATAGGCAGGCGTTACACCCATTTAGTCATCCAGCCCTTGGAACCCCATGAACTGCGCCGATATCGTTATGCAAAGCTATGGCCGTTGCTGCGCCAGCAATGGTTTTTTCGACACCTTTTATGTGTATTTTCTCAGCAGCTCAGCAGAGGTACGCGCTAAATTTGCTGACACAGACATGACCGCGCAAAAGCAGTTATTGCGCCACGGCATTCTCAACTTGGTTATGCACGCACGCGGCATGCCCGACAGCAAACTGCGCGCGCTCGGCTGCAGCCACGCCCGTGGCGGCCTAGATATTCGCCCAGAACTCTACGACGTATGGCTAGATGCATTGTTGAAAAGTATTGGCGAACACGACCTACTGTGTAACGACGAGACCCGCCTGGCTTGGCGTGAAGTGCTCAACAAAGGTATTAGCGTGATCAAAGCGCAGTACGAACTAACCGCCGCAAGCTAGGCCTGAGCGCAACTCGCTAGAAGGGATAATTCAGCTGGCTAAGCCAGCGCTGCAGGCTGGCCAGCAAGAGCCCTAGACCGGGCGAATCAGCTTGGCGATTGCATCCACGCGAACGGCGAGTTGCGCCTCAAGTTGCTGTTGAAGTTGCTGTTGAAGTTGCTGCTGCTGGTTTTGCTGCTCAAGTTGCTGCGCGCAAAGCGTCAGCGCGGCAGTCACCAGCAACCGGTCTCTTACCAACCCCGGCGCTTTAGACTTGGTGTCCGCCAACATCTGACGCAGTAATTCTCCAGCCGCAGCTAGGGCTGGCCCCTGTCCGGCAGGCGCCTTGAAGCTGTAATCACAGCCAAGAATGCTGATTACCGTGACGCTGGAGCCATCCTCATTCATGCGTTAACCAAGCTCGGCGCAACTTTGCTGGCCGTGGCCAACTCAACCAACGCCTGCAAACGCGCAGCCGTCTGGCTTTGCAGCTCCTCTTGCTCAAGCGCGCTGAGTTGCAGCGTTTCATTCTCGTCCTTGGCCAGAGCCAATTCTGCGGTTAACTGCAGATTGGCGCTTTGTAGGGTTTGGTTAGCGCGCACAAGATCGCTAACGAGCTGTTCTAACTGACTTAAAGATTTTTCTAACATATTGAATACTCGAGCTTTTTAGCGGGCGCAGAGAATAAAGAAAAGCCCCTTCAGAAGCTAGGAGCCCGACCATTTAACGCCCCTAAATTAAGGGTTTTGGTAAAGATTCGCCCAATACTGAGCGCCATCAATTGGCCTAGGTAAAAATGCCGCAGCCGACAGACTGCAACAACTACGACACAGCACATGCCGCGCAGTTCCCAAGCGAGGCAAAGCAATTTGCTTAGCTGTCTGATAACAGCCAATAAACCCCTAGCAGCCCAGCATTTTTTGCGCCGGCGCGCCCGCTCGCACGACTACAAGTCCGGCAAGCAGCGCAGCATCCGCATAGAGCTCAGGGTCTGCGCCCAGCCATTCAGACGTAACTCGACGCACCGTCAGCAAGCCGCATATCCTTGGGCCTCACCACGCACCACTGAGGAGCCCGCATGAACCTGTCACTGCTCAACCGCTACGCTTTTTTCGGGGCCTGTGTGGCCTTCACCCTGCTCAGTTTGCCGTTTCTTGGCCACCCCGACGTTTGGCCGTTTACCCTACTCACCGCCGTGTTGAGCCTGATCGGCATCTACGACGTGCGGCAGACCCAGCATGCCGTGCGGCGTAACTACCCGATACTGGGCAACATCCGCTACCTGGTCGAAAGCATCCGCCCAGAGATCCGCCAATATTTATTAGAGGCCGATGGCGAACAACTACCATTCTCCCGCGCCCAGCGCTCGCTGGTTTACGCCCGCGCCAAGAACCAGGGCGCCGACAAACCCTTCGGCACCTTGCTTGACGTGTACCAAAACGGCTTCGAGTTTATCGGCCACTCCATGCGTCCGGCACCGGTCAGCGACCCCAGCAGTTTTCGCATCAACATCGGCGGTAAAGACTGCCTACAACCTTACTCGGCCTCACTGTTTAATATTTCAGCGATGAGCTTCGGCTCGCTCAGTGCCAACGCCATTCGCGCCCTGAACAATGGCGCCAAACTCGGTAACTTCGCCCACGACACTGGCGAGGGCAGCATTAGCAGCTACCACCGCGAACACGGCGGCGATTTAATCTGGGAGTTGGGCAGCGGCTACTTCGGCTGCCGAACCAGCGACGGCAAATTCGACCCGCAACGCTTCGCCGAACAAGCCAGCAACCCGCAAGTGCGCATGATTGAAATCAAGCTCAGCCAAGGCGCCAAACCAGGCCACGGCGGCATTTTGCCCAAACACAAAGTCACCGCCGAAATCTCCGCCACCCGTGGCGTACCTATGGGCCAAGACTGCGTCTCGCCATCCAGCCACAGCGCCTTTAGCACGCCCATTGAGCTACTGCAGTTCATCGCCCAACTGCGCGAATTGTCCGGCGGCAAACCAGTCGGTTTCAAGTTTTGCCTAGGCCACCCGTGGGAGTTCATGAGCATCGCCAAGGCCATGCTGCAAACCGGCATCCTCCCCGACTTTATCGTCGTCGACGGTAAAGAAGGCGGCACCGGCGCCGCGCCGCTGGAGTTCACCGACCATATTGGCGTGCCAATGCGCGAAGGCCTGCTGTTTGTGCACAACACCTTGGTGGGCCTAAACCTGCGCGAGCAGATCAAACTCGGCGCCAGCGGTAAAATCGTTAGCGCCTTCGACATTGCCAGCGTACTGGCCATCGGCGCCGATTGGGCCAACTCGGCACGCGGTTTCATGTTCGCCATCGGCTGCATCCAGAGCCAAAGTTGCCACACCAACAAATGCCCCACCGGCGTCGCCACCCAAGACCCATTGCGCCAACGCGCTCTAGTGGTCGAAGACAAAGCCCAACGCGTCTACAACTTCCACCGCAACACCCTCAAAGCCCTGGCCGAAATGCTCGCCGCCGCAGGCCTCGACCACCCCGCCCAACTGGACGCCAAGCACCTCGTACGGCGCGTCTCAGCCACCGAAATCAAACTGTTCTCCCAACAACATGTCTTCCTCAAACCCGGCGAACTGCTCGACGAAACAATCCAAGGTGAGTTTTACCAACGCATGTGGGCCATGGCCCAGGCCGAGAGCTTTGCGGCGATGGCGGTTTGAATGATGCGCAGAGTACAAAATGAGCGGGGCTGAATAGCGTCCGCTGGCAAATGCTGCGCGGTTTCCCAGCCTACATAAGCTCACGGGCGCCTTTGCTGGGCCGCGAGTGGCATCGTTGTATGGCGCCCTGAGCGCGATAGATTGTGCATTTTATAAAGCTATGTACCCGTTACGTGTTGAGCGCAAAACGTAGGGTGGGCTTTAGCCCACCAAGGCTCTTACCCCGCGCTGGTGGGCTAAAGCCCACCCTACAAAAAAGGGCCTGCAACACATAACTAGGACATATCTTATTTTCATGCTAGCTACGGAGCCAACCATGCTCGAACTCACCCGCACCTTCGGCGCGCTCTACCTGGCGACGCTGCTCATGCAGTTGGGCTCCACGCTGCTGATGACCTATCTGGCGCTGAACTTGGAAGCCGGTGGCGGCTCGGGGCTTAAGGCTGGCGCACTGATGGCCGCCAACTCGCTGGGCATGATCCTCGGCGCCAAACTGGGTTATCGGTTGATTGCCGGCGTTGGCCATATCCGCACCTATGTCGCCTGCGCTGGCCTGATTTCGGCAGCGGTGCTGAGCCATGCCTTCACCAGTGAACTGTGGTTTTGGTTGCTACTGCGGGCAATC
>JBBKVZ010000351.1:0-11310 GCA_037968715.1 Pseudomonas sp. | reverse complement strand
ACAAAGCCCAACGCCTTGGCTTCGTCGGCGCCAAATTTACGCCCGGTATAGGCCAACTCACGCACCACACCTTGCGGCAATAATTTTGGCAGGCGCTGCAGAGTGCCCACGTCGGCGGTCATGCCCAATTCAGTTTCTTTAATGGTGAAGTAGGCATCGGCCGAGCAGTAGCGGCTGTCTGCGGCGCAGACCATGTCCAGCGCACCACCGATACAACCACCCTGAATCGCCACCAATACCGGCAAACGGACTTCTTCCAGGCTGCTCAAGCTGGCTTGTAACTGCATAACCACGCGGCGCAGGTTTTCCGCCATGCGCGCCGGATCTCCGCCCATCGGCACGGCTTTCGGATTGGTAAACACGCCCAGGTCCATGCCGGCAGAAAAATGCTTACCGGTGGAAGAAATAACAATTACCCGCGCCTCGCCACTGGCCTCCAGCTCGCGCATGCAAACAGGCAGCTCTAGCCAGAAGTCAGCATTCATCGAGTTCATGGCGTCCGGGCGGGACATCTGTACGTGCGCAATATGATCGGTAAGGGTGACGTTAAAGCTTTTATAGGTCATGACTAACGAACCTGCTGAATGCCCGAGGGGCTAAAGGTGATTGGCGCTTCATCTACGAAGCGGCTATGCCAATGCCCGACTGGGCGCAAACGTTAGGCAATTGCAGCAATGTCGATGCCGGACGTGAGAAATAATCTTGACGCCGTCAAGATAGAGACCGGAGACTGTGCCTGTCAAGTTCCAGCCACAGCCGTCAGCCCCTCGCCCAGAGTTCATCATGACCGTCACCAGCAGCCTCTATCACCACGGCAACTTACGCCAAAGCTTGCTCGACAACAGCGCGCAGTTGCTTCGTGAAGAAGGCTGCGAGGCGTTGTCATTAAGACGTTTGGCCGAGCTTAGCGGCGTGTCGCGGGCTGCGCCGTATCATCATTTCAAAGACAAACAGGCCCTCTTGGCCGCCGTAGCTGAACAAGGTTTCAGCCAACTGGCCGGGTTGCTGCACCAAGTGGTCAGCAACGAGCAGGTAGCCCTTGAACAACGCTTGCAACAAGCGGTACTCGGCTATCTGGATTTTGCCCAAACACAGCCGGCGTTGTATCAACTGATGTTCGGGCAAACCCTTTGGGCACCCGCCAGTGCCGACAACCACCAGGCCAGCACCTCGCAGTTCCAGCGCACCGCCAAAGACTGCTTTCGCCAATACGTAGATCTATTCGAGCGGCTACAACAGCAAAACCCGCGCAGCACGAGCAGCAACAATGCGCTGCGCTCGGCGCAATTGCTTTGGGCCAGCTTGCACGGTTTGGCCACACTGACCCGTGACGGCGCCTTCTTTACCCACGCCGAGCTTGCCGAGATCGCCACCCACGCCCTCGCACAATTTGTCCGTGCGCCAGCCTGAGACCCGCAATGTCGAGCATTGACTATCAGCGTCTGGCTTGCAGCTTATTACCGCTGGCCAATAAGTTTTACAAAAGCCAACGCTCGAACATGCGCACGAGCCGCAATGCCTTGGTTTGGGTGGCCCGGCAACCCGAGATCATCGCTGCCTGCTGTCTTCGGCCTGAGGATAACGGTCATTTTCTTAGCGCACTGCTGGTGGCGAGCCAGCGTCGCCAACAAGGTATCGCCAGCGAACTACTGCGTGCGTTACGGCAAAACACAGCAGGTCCGATCTGGCTGTTTTGTCATCCCGACTTAGTAGGCTTCTATCAGCACCTAGGGTTTCAGCTAACTAGCAGCCTGCCACCGGCATTGGCCGAACGCCTGCGTCGCTATCAGCACAAACAAGCCTTGCAAGCCCTGATTAGCCAGCCACAGAGCCTCATAGGCGGCTAAGCATGTGTTGGCAGGCCGCCTAGCTACGTCTTGTTCTTATCGCACTCGCTGGTAAATACTGGCGCACTCTTATTTAAGCCCGCTCGCCGACCCAGCCTGCGCACCAATGGATTAGCTTTTGATTAACGAGACCTTGCCACTCCCGGGCCTAAGCCCTGCAGCGCCCTCAATTAGCGCGACGCCTCTACGCTTTCATGCCGACCGCGAGTCGCTGTTCAATGAGCTGCATGCTCGGCCCTTTCCCGTACTGCAAACGCCAAGCTGCTTGGCGCACTTGGTTCTGTTACGCGAAGACCTCGCCAATGACGCCGAGTACCAGCACCTGCAGGCATTGTGTGCTCGTTATGCCGTGACACCGCCCACGCCGGAGTCCTCCTGTTATTACCAAGATTTTGGCGGCTTCGAACTGCGCTGGGAACGTCACACTGAATTTTCCACCTACACCTTGATTCGTCAGCACGATGACCAGCCGCCCTTCAAGGCCAATCCCCTAGAGTTATTACCGGCCAACTGGCTGGCTAACTTGCCCGGCTCATTGATTAGCGCCTTGCAGGTCGAACTGGTGCAAGCACCAGCCGATGAGTCAGGGCCTGAGCAAGTTCGTCAACACTTCGAAGGCCACCGCTTAATCAGCTCTGAAGTTAAAGAGCGCAAAGCGCGCCTATGGAGCGCCTACCGTATCCATAGCGACGGCAGTGGTCGCATTCTTATTCATAATCGCGAGCTTAACGCCTGCCAGACTGGACGCTTGGTGCGCACACTGCTGGAGATGGAAACCTATCGGATGATGCTGTTGCTAGCACTGCCGGCAGCCAAGCGTATTACCCCAGCGGTCAAGGACATGGACCAACAATTGGCGAGCGTGATTCAGCAGATCAATCAAATTGCCAACCTCGACGATGAGCGCCGCTTGCTCGGTGAACTGAGCAGCCTGGCTGCGCGAATCGAGAAGTTAATTTCCGACAGCAATTTCCGTTTTTCCGCTGCACAGGCCTATTACCAGCTAATCATTAACCGTCTTGAGGAGTTGCGCGAACAGGAAGTGGGCGGTTTACAGACCTTCCGGGTATTCCTGCAACGTCGCCTCACGCCTGCCTGGCGGACCTGTGAAGCGGTACGCAATGAACTGAACGACTTATCGCGCCGCATTGACCGCGCCAGCGAACTGCTGCGTACCCGCATCGACCTGACCATTGAGGCGCAAAATCAGAGCCTGATGCTCAAGATGGACCAACGCAGCCACACGCAACTGCGCCTGCAACAAACCGTGGAAGGTTTGTCCGTCGCCGCGATTAGTTATTACCTAGTGGGGCTGACCAAGTATTTAGCCGACTCAGCCAAAGCCCTCGGCCTGATCCATAACAGCTCGTTAGTTACCGGACTGGCAGTGCCGCTGTGCGTCGGCGCGGTCTGGTACGCCATGCGTAGACTGCGCCGCACCCTGCACCGCGAGCCGAACTGAGCCACAGCGAACTAGCTGCGTGTGTACGGCGCAGCTAAAACGACAAAATTCACTTATTCGCGCGGCAAGTGTAATTTTCTCGCAAGCCTAGACTCTATATATCTGTCTACCCCCTGCGGATGAGTCCCATGAAGCGACGCACCATACTCCACTGCTTGGCCCTACTGGCTCCACTGGCCTGGCTAAGCCGTCATGCCAGCGCGGCGGCCGATGCACCGAGCATCCAACCACTCGACAAACCCCACAAAGCTTGGCGTGAACAAGTCTCGCCAGAGGCCTATGCGGTGCTATTTGACGAGGACACCGAGCGTTCCGGCTCCAGCCCACTTAACGATGAGCACCGCGACGGCACCTATGTGTGCGCAGCGTGCTATCTACCGTTGTTCGACAGTGCCAACAAATTCAACAGTGGCACCGGCTGGCCGAGCTTCACCCAACCGATTAGTGGTCATGTCGGTTTTAGCCGCGACTTCAAATTGTTTTTGCCGCGCACCGAATACCATTGCGCTCGCTGCAGCGGCCATCAAGGCCATATGTTTGATGACGGCCCCGCGCCGCGCCGCGAGCGCTGGTGCAACAACGGTGTGGCATTGCGTTTCATCCCTAAAACCGAAGCCCTTCCAGCCTTAAGGAGCTAACTCATGCGCCCACGTTTACTTGCTGCACTGCGCAGCGGCCTGCAACTTGGCACTCTGTTTATCGGCTTGCTTGGTGCCGGCCAATACGCCAGCGCAGCAGACACCCCGGCCGCCGATAACAACGCCGTAGCAATATTTGCCGGCGGCTGTTTTTGGTGTACGGAGTCAGACTTCGACAAAGTCCCCGGGGTGATCTCGACCACCTCAGGCTACATTGGCGGAACCTTGGAAAACCCCACTTACCAAGAAGTTTCAGCCGGCAAGAGTGGGCATATAGAGGCGGTTGAAGTTCACTTTGACCCAAACCAAACCAGCTACAGCAAGCTACTGGACGCCTTCTGGCCGAGCATCGACCCACTGAATGCGCATGGACAGTTTTGCGACAATGGAACGCAATACCAGAGTGCTATCTTTTATGGCAGCACAGAGCAGAAGCAACTCGCCGAAGCCTCGAAAGCGGCCTTGGATGCCTCCGGGCGCCTACCCGCTGCGGTAGTGACGCAAGTTCTACCAGCCGCAACCTTCTACCCGGCCGAGGAATACCATCAGGACTATCACAGCAAGAACCCGCTACGTTACAACTACTACCGGCGGGGCTGCGGACGTGATGTCCGGCTAGAACAACTCTGGGGCGCGGCCAAGCCCTAAGCAGCAAACTCCCCGCGCAACTTAGTTGCGCGCGTGGACGATATTAAAGTTCTTCACCCCGACATACTTCTCAAGGCTTTGCGCCAGAGTAATAAGTGGTGTGCCACAGTTACGGCAATGGGCTACCGCGACGAACCGCCACTCAGCACTGCCTTTACTGAAGCTGATACTGATTGAACCTGTGGCCATGTCAAAGCCGTGGTTCATTAAGAACACCCGCAACTCGCCCTCATCGGTTGCAAACCCTGGAACAAAGCGCAACGTGATGCCAATTGCCGGGCGCTGCGGCAAGCGTGATTCCAGTCGCGACAAGCCCAACATGCACAATGCAGAAAGCAGTGCGAGCAAAATTGCCGCCGCATAAAACCCCACACCAACCATTATGCCAATAGCCGAAGATGCCCAGATAGAAGCCGCTGTGGTTAAGCCACTGATGCTCATACCTTCGCGCATGATCACCCCAGCACCGAGAAAGCCGATCCCGGTGACAATGCCCTGAATGATCCGTGTGGGATCACTACCAGTCGGATTCGGCGCGCCGTGGCCGCCGTACCATTCAAGGGAAAACCCGGCAATCACCGTTAACGCCGCCGACGCCATGCACACCAGCCCATACGTACGCATGCCTGCCGCACGGCCGTGATAGGCGCGCTCATAACCGACTATGCAGCCGAGGATCAGTGCGCCAAATAAATTCAGGAAGATAACCAGATTGATCTGCAGCGCGGCCGACGACCAAAAATCCAAGAGCATTAACGGTGAGAGCTGATTCATAGCGACATCCTAAACAACGCATGAGCCTTAACTCAGCGTAGTCGCAGCAAAACTAATCACCTGCCTCCCTAACGTTATCCGCCATGCTTCTGGCAGAACCAAACAACCAAACGCGGCGGCCCAAGCCTTAGTTCAGCGCGTCATTCGTTGCGCTGCTGCCAGTAAACCTGGTCACCTGACGACTGCGGAACACGCAGACCATTGGAGTACTCCACACTCTGGCGAATGCCGCCTGACTGCTGCACCGACGAGCCCCCATACGCAGTGGTGCTGCGTGTTGATACCCCAGCAGGCAAGCCTGCAATCGGCTGGCGGTAATCGCGCTGACTGCGTGACGAACTGCTGATACTGCCCGAAGCGCCCGGGCTGACTGAGTGCACCGAAATGGCCGGTGATTGCCGCTGCACAGGCTCAGCCGCGACGCTCGGCAACACGAATAAGGCCGAAAAAAACACTAACGCCAAGTTATGCCACCTCATCAAACACCTCACTTCGAGCATCACGGTAATCAACAGCAATCAGTTGCCCAGTGTCCGCCTGCACAGCACCGACAGCAAGTTGCCGAGCAACTCGGCAAAAACATGAATTTAACTGAATTGTTGCGCTGCACTGGCGCTAAGCACATTCATGTTTCAAAATGATGAATGCTCACTGGGTACGTTTGGCATTTGGCGATGTGACCCAGCGCTTTCACTTCAGGAGTTTATGTGGCCCCTTTTCGCCCCAAGTTGCCAAAATCAACCGCCCAATACGCTCTACTGTTGTTACTCTTGATACTGCCACTGGGCAGTCGTTACCTGCTGGGCTGGTCTGATCTGCGTGGCTATGTTTCTGACATAGCCATTGGCTCGTTACTGTTCTTGTTATTGCGCCAGCGATCACACTGGCTGGCTCTTCCGGCGCTGCTGGCGTGGGCACTGCTGAGTCTGGGCTGCGCCGAACTGGTCAGTGCCGTTGGCCGCATGCCCGATACCAGTGACTTACATTACTTAACCGATGCGCAGTTTCTCAGCCAATCAACTGAAAGCGCAGGCATCAGTCACCCACTGCTAGCCTTAAGCTTAGTGCTGGCCATCGTCCTGTATCTGTTCAGCCCTCGTCACGTAAAGCCGGTAAAGAACCGTGCTACGCCCTACGCGTATGCCCTCGCACTGTTTTTACTCATAGGCCACAGCACTGCCGCCTATTTTCAGCCCAGCGAAGCAGATGAGTGGCGCCAATTCAATTTGCCGCACAAGCTGCTATCTACCGCAGTGAATAGCGCGCAGCTGCACGTAGAGAACTGGTTGGATGGCGGTCTGGCCGACACCCCAGTCGACATTGCCGGTCTCAGCCAGCAAGACCTCAGCGGTACACGCTTAATTGCCGGCGCTGGCAAAGCGCGCAATGTGCTGATTGTGACCGTTGAAGGCATCCCTGGCGCGTACCTCGCAGCTAGCCGCAATGCCATCCACAGCAGTTACCAGCAAGACTTAATGCCCAAGCTCAGCCATTGGGCCGAGCGGGCGATGACTACGCCTGATTATGTGCTGCACAGCCATCAAACCATTCGTGGTCTATATGCCATGCTCTGCGGCGATTACAGCAAACTCGACAGCGGCACCCCGAAAGGCGTCGAGCTATTGAACGCCAATAATCAACGCAACGAACAATGCTTACCCACACAACTCAACAACCAAGGGTTCACCACGCACTTCTTACAAGGTGCCGGCCTACAGTTTATGGCCAAAGATAAAATCATGCCGCGCATGGGTTTTAATCAAACCCATGGCCGCGAATGGTTTCGCAAAAAACCGCACTTAGAATTCGCGTGGGGAATGGACGACAAGTCCTACTTTGAAGGGGTACTGACCTACGTGCAGCAGCTGCGCAAACACAAGCAACCGTGGATGCTGACATTAATGACCGTCGGCACCCACCAGCCGTATGCCGCCACCGACGACTATCTCGCCCGTTTTGAAACCCCTAAACAGGCGGCAGTTGGCTACTTGGACGATGCTCTCGACAGCTTTCTTAGCGGTTTGGAAAAGCAAGGCGTGCTCAAGGACACCTTGGTCATCATCACCTCAGATGAATCCCATGGCTTAGATGGCGTACGCCTAGCTTCCGCTTGGGGATTCAATTTGGTGTTTGCTCCAGAACAAGCCAGCCTGCCCGCACTCAAGCAAGGCGTATATGGCCACGTCGACTTAACCGCGTCTATTCTCGATTATTTCGCCCTGCCCGTGCCGAGCAACATCTCTGGGCGCTCGCTATTTCGCAACTACAGCAACGGCCGCGAGATAATGTCGTACACCAACGGCATGCTGCGCCAACATGATGGCAAGGGGCAGTTTGTTGAGTGCAACTTTCAGCATGTTTGTCGGCGCTATGCCAGCGAGGGTTTTATCGCCGACAGCGCACGTTATTTAGGACGTTTTACCGGCAAGCCCGCCAATATCGTGGCGCAGCGCGCAGCGATGCTCGACCAGTCATTGCTTAGCGGCCAACTCGGCCAGCAATACCAGTTTGCCAATCGTGACAAGGTGCAGCTCAAAGAAGCCATGCTCGACGACTGGACTGCAAACTTAGTGGGCGCCCAATACCTAGAGCTACCGCAAGGCTCGCAAACCACCGTCCACCTGAAGATCCGCGCGCTGAACATGCAACAGAAAGAGCTGCAACTACTGCTCAAAACTAAAGAATTTGATCGCGATGTGACGCTGGATATTCCAGAGATGCCATTGCTCAGCCGCGGCAAACCAATCGACCTGAGCTTTAGCTTCGACAACTTGCAGGCACGCAAAGCCTTTTCTTTCCACCTCTTGGGGCAAGGCCGAGGACAGATTGAAATCACCGATTTCACCGTCATCAGCCAGCCACTGCAACCGACAGCCGACCTAGTAACCAATCAGCCGACTGACGACTTGGCGCTGTAAGTACGCCCTGCGAATGCGTATTGAGCGAACCTAATACTTAGGCTTGCTCAATACGGTCAGCATGAATAACGATCAAGCCTTGCTTGTAGAGCGCACCGATGGCTTTTTTGAAGTTACCTTTGCTGACACCAAACATGTCGCTGATAACCTTCGGGTCGCTTTTGTCATTGACCAGCAAAACCCCAGCCTTTTCTTGCAGCAACTGCATGATTTTCTGATGCAGCACATCGGCGGCTTCCTGCCCTACCGGCTGCAGCGACAGGCTAATTTTGCCATCAGCACGCAGCTCCTTGATAAAACCCTGCTCGCGGATGCCGTTGCGCAAAAACTTGAACACTTCGTTCTTGTGAATCAAACCCCAGTGCTGATTATTGATAATAGCTTTAAAGCCCATATCCGTTGACTCAGCCACCAGCAGATCAACCGTTTGACCAACCTGATAGGTGTTAGGACGTAAGTCAAGGTAACGATCGAGGCGCGTTGTCGCGGTAATACGGCGGGTGTGCTTGTCTAGATAGACATGAACCACACAATAGTCGCCCGCCTGCAGAGAACGCTTTTCTTCTGAGTACGGCAGCAGTAGGTCTTTGGACAAACCCCAATCAAGGAAGATGCCAATGCTGTTAACTTCCAGCACCTTCAGACTGGCAAACTCGCCGACCTGAACCTTGGGCTTATCGGTGGTGGCGATCAGCTTGTCGTCACTGTCCAAATAGAGGAACACATTGAGCCAGTCCTCAACTTCACTGGGCGTATCTTTGGGGATATAACGCTTGGGCAAGAGAATTTCGCCGTCCGCGCCGCCGTCCAAATAAAGCCCGAAGTCGGTGTGCTTAACCACTTGTAAACTGTTGTAGCGGCCGATTAATGCCATGTTCGATACCTTGATTGCTTAACCTGCATTCTATCTGCAATTGCCCCACGAGATCTTCGCCATCAAAGCAATTAGCACCGCCGAGGCACTGCATCGCGCAGACAAAGGCCCAGCGCAGCCTCGCTACGCGGTAGAATATGTACCATATAAGCGACCCACACCTTTACCTGAGTGACCTGCATGATCAATAACGATGTCCTGCGCAGCCTGCGTTACAGCCTTAATATCAATGACGCGACTGTCCTCGAGGTCTTTAAGCAGGCCGATTACACCCTCACCCAAGCTGAGCTAGCGGCGTTTCTACTGCCTGAAGAAGATGAAAATCGCCTGCCGTGCACGGACGAAGTAATGGCGCACTTTCTGGATGGCCTGGTGTTCTTCAAACGCGGTAAAAACGACAGCCTGCCAGCGCAACCGGTGCAATGGCCAATCAACAACAACATTATTTTGAAGAAGCTGCGGGTGGCCTTTGAGCTTAAAGACGCCGATTTGCATGACATTTTGCAAGCCGCTGACTTCCCGGTATCTAAGCCCGAGCTCAGCGCACTGTTCCGCAAAGAAGGGCAAAAAAACTTTCGCCCTTGCGGTGATCAGTTGCTGCGTAATTTCCTCAAGGGTTTAACCCTGCGCCTGCGTGGCTAGACCAACAGGGGCCGCCATCATGTAAGTGGCCCCTCATTTGCCCAGCGCAGCAGCATTAGCCAGCAAAGCTCACTCTATATAACAAAAACGAATATAATTTTTGTTTGTACAACCCGCGCCACAAGATAGGGTTGTGCCTGTATTTATAACTGGATAACCATTCGCCTACCATGCGTGCACATATTTCGCGTTTCTTTGCCATGGAATCTGCCAGTGGCCTGCTACTAATCGCTGCGGCCATATTGGCCATGAGCATTAATAACTCACCGCTGAGCTTTCTGTACAACGCCCTCCTCGACGTCCCAGTGGCCGTACAATTTGGCGCCTTTAAAATCGCCAAGCCACTACTGCTATGGGTTAACGATGGTTTGATGGCCTTGTTCTTCCTGCTGATCGGCCTGGAGATCAAGCGTGAAGTACTCGAAGGACAGCTCAAGAATCCCGCGCAGCTGGTACTCCCCGGCGCCGCAGCCATCGGCGGCATGCTCATACCGGCGTTAGTCTATTGGGCGTTTAACTACAGCAATCCGGCAGCTGTAGGTGGTTGGGCCATTCCGATGGCCACCGACATTGCCTTCGCTCTAGGCGTGCTGTCGCTGCTGGGTAAACGCGTACCCGTGTCGCTCAAATTATTTTTGATGACCCTGGCAATTATTGATGACTTGGGTGCAATCATCGTTATCGCGCTGTTTTACTCCAGCGAACTGTCCACGCTCTCACTGGTAATGGCGGCGGTGTTCATCAGTATTTTGATCACCATGAACCGCATGGGCGTCACCAAACTCAGCCCTTATTTGGTGATCGGTACATTACTGTGGGTCTGCGTATTAAAAAGCGGCGTGCATGCAACGCTTGCCGGCGTGGTGTTAGCCCTAACCATCCCGCTGCGCATGCCTAAAGCAGATGATGTGTCACCACTGGCGACCCTCGAACATGCCCTTCACCCTTGGGCGGCATACGCAATTCTGCCGATTTTTGCTTTCGCTAATGCTGGAGTTAAGCTCGAGGGCCTTACCCTGCAGAGCTTCCTGCACCCCGTGCCATTGGGCATCACCGCAGGCTTACTGCTGGGTAAAGCCATCGGTGTATTTGGTTTTACTTGGCTGACGATCAAAACCGGCTTGGCCAAATTACCCGAAGGCGTGAATTGGGGGCAAATACTGGGCTTATCCGTTCTTTGCGGAATTGGCTTCACCATGAGTTTGTTTGTTGGCTCCCTGGCTTTTATCCCCGAAGTAAGCGAGTTCGCAGGCATGGACCGTATCGGTATTCTTACCGGCTCGGTGTTGGCGGCAGTTATAGGATTTTCGATCTGCTACTTCAGCAGCCGCAAGAAAGCCTAAATCGCGCCCACAAAAAAGCCGACCTAAGGGTCGGCTTTTTTATTCTCAAAAATTAATGCGCAACACGGCTCGTGCCATTAACGCTCATGATACGTACACGCTCACCGACCCGAAAAATCTCGTTAGGCTGCACTTCTTGTACGTAGGCGCGCATGCTGCCGTCA
>JBBKVZ010000350.1:0-5288 GCA_037968715.1 Pseudomonas sp. | reverse complement strand
CGGGCGCGCGGCAGGTAGGTTTTGTCCAGGCTCAACTTAGCCTGCTGGTTACAGCCCGACACGCAATTGCCGCAACCGATACAGGCCGCGCGCGGGCCGAGGTCTTGGCTGGGGTCGGTGCGAAACTCAATCGCCAGGGGTACGTCTTCGGTGCTGACGCTAAGCTGGGCGCTGGCAAACTGTTGCGCCGCCGCCTGGCCAATGTCGTGCAAGCGTTGGTACTTGGCCGTTTGCTGTGGTACGCAGGCCAGGCTGGCGGCTTGCATTTGTGCTGACTGAATCTCCAGGCCGACGTAGGCCCGCTGAAAGTCTTCAGCCAGTTTGCAGTCGCGAAACGCCGCCGGCCATTGGGCTTGTTCGAACACCCGCGGATCGGGGCGCAAAGCGACTGCCGCGTTAATCAGGCTGCCACCGCCCAAGCCATTGCCGACCAAAGCGCTGGCGCGAGTGCCGAGGCGAAAATCAAACAGCGCATCTTCATTGCCAAGCGCATTGGCCCCGTCTGTAGCGCTGGACTCTGCGCGAATAAAAGCGCCGGTTTGGCTAAGGTCGGTGGGAAAATCGCCGGCCAGGTATTCGCTGCCGCGCTCCAACAACGCCACGGACAGGCCGTGTTCGGCAAAGCGCAGGGCCGCTACGGCGCCGCCATAACCGGAACCGATCACCAGCACATCGGGTGAATAAGGCGCGCTGGCCGATTGGCACCGGGCGATCAGTTGCTCTACGTCCTTTGATAGCCAAAGCATACGGCGGACTTCCTTGTTCAGCGTGATTGGGCGAGTTGTCTGGCTATTGCCGCTTTGCGCGCCGGCTGTCGAGGGCGCTGGGGGCTAGGTACTCGGGCAAATTGGCAGAAAATGGACTGTTCGCCAAGCGCCACGCCTCAAAGTCGGCAACTTGCATGGGTTTGGCGGCAAACCAGCCTTGTGCGTAGTCACAGCCGAGCGCGCCGAGTAGTGCCCATTCGGCGGCGGTTTCGGCACCTTCACCGACCAGGCTCAAGCCCAGGCGATGACCCAGATCGATGGTCGACTCAAGCAAGGCGGCGCCCTCGCTGTTGGGCTGTATGTTGTGGATAAAAGAGCGATCAATTTTTAGCTCTTCAGCGGGCATTTTTTGCAGGTAGGCAAGCGAGGAGTAACCCGTGCCAAAGTCATCGATGGACAGTGAGAAGCCTGCCTGATGCAAGGCATTCATCACCGCGAGTGCCTCGATAGGGTCTTGCATGGCCGCGCTTTCGGTAATCTCCAAGCGAATGTCGGCGGGCGTTGCCCCGCTGCTTTGCAACATCTGCTGCAGGCTGCTGACAAAGTTGTGTTCGGCCAGATCAAAGGCCGATAGGTTGACCGAGATTTGCAGGGGGCGCCCTTGCTTGCGCCAGAGCGCTGTGAGAGCCATGGTCTCAGCCAGCATCCAGTGGGTTAGGAGGGTGATGCGTCCGGTTTTTTCCGCAAAGGGCACAAAATTACCCGGTGGGATGATGCCGCGTTTGGGGTGATGCCAGCGCACCAGCGCTTCGGCGCAGGTTACTGCACCATCGTGCAGGCGAATTTTGGGTTGTAGGTACGCGCGCAGCTCGTTTTGTTCAACCGCCCGTTTAAGTTCGGACAGCAGGCCTAGGTCGGCGCGCTGGCTACTTTCCAACTCAGCGTGGTATTCGACCCAGGTTTTGTGTTGCGTGCGCGCCACGTCCAAGGCCACTTCGGCGTTACGCAGCAGTTGCGCCATGTCCAGTGCGCCGTCGCTGGGCCGCGCAATACCGCCGGCTAGGGCGATGTCGACGGTTTGCCCGGCAACCTCGGTGGGGCAATTAAAGCGTTGATTAATTTCCCTGCGTAACTGGGCAAGGTCTTCGGTTTGCGGATAAAGCAGGCAAAACTGATCGGCATGCATGCGCCCGGCCCGTGCGCCCGGATACTGCTCCGTCAGAGCGCGCAGCCGGCGCCCGGTTTCGATCAATATTTGGTCGCCCAGCGCCACCCCCAACGTTTCATTGATGGCCTTGAAACGTTCGATATTGAGCATTAAGACGCACGGTTGGCCGCCTTGCTCGATCAGCGTCTGGCCATGCTGGCGAAGCCCTTCACGATTATTAAGTTGGGTGAGCGGGTCGAAGCATGCCTGGCGTGCGGTTTCTTGTTGCAAACGCAGCGTTTGGTCTGCCAATCCGTAGCAGAAGGCCGCTGGCAAGGCCAGGGTGCGCAGCACGTCGAAGCTTGAGCCAATCGCCAAGGAGCCGGGCATCGGTTGTTTAAGCAGCAGGTTGTAGGTCAGAAACGTCAGCCAATACAGGCTGATCGGTAACATCCCAACCAGTAAAATTCCGCAACCGCGCTCGCCTTGTCGCCAGCCACGCCAGTTGCCAGACAGCAGGGTGGCAAAGTGCAGCGGCAGTAGCACGAAAATCGCATTGATTACGCTGTCTGGGCTGATGATGCCGAACGGGATTAGCAGCAGAAACGCACCGGCAATCGCGTAGGCGAGGTACGTGGTGCGCGGGCTGTGATGGCTAAAACGACCAAAACGCACATTCAGCAGTACCGCCAACATGGCGTTAAGACACTGGAATGACAGCACATCGAGCAGCCATGGCGATGAGCTGTCGAGGGCGAAAGGTAAGCCGCTTTTGGCAAATACAATGAATGCCTGACTGCTGGCATATAGCGCATAGATGACGTAGCTGGCATTGCGTAACGCTAGCCCGAAAAAGCCCGCCATGATGGCGCTGGCGGCCAGTGACACGGCAATCGCTAGATTGAGCAAGTCGCTACGCTGCTCGTTATACATGCTGGTGGCCGGCTCGACGCTCTCAACGTGCAGTATGTTGGCCAGCCCCGGTAGTGGGCGCGTGCCCGGGGTGAGCGTTAGCTGCGCATAGAGCGGCAGGTGCAGCTGGGCGGGCGGAATAAAAAACGCCCGCTGACCGCTGACCAAGGTGTTGCTGTTGGCACCCATGCGCTGCGCACGGCCCAATGTGTGCCCCTCGGCATCCAGCAGGCGCAGATCGACGCGCAGGATATGCAGGTTGGCAAACGACAACCAGCTACTGCTTTGCTGCTCTGCCGCCTTGGGCAGTTGATTGATGCGAATCCAGCATTGGCCCTGCGCTTGCGCCACCGGCACTAGGCCGTTTTCAGCCGGCAGCCAGTTGGGCGGGCTGGCCAGCATGGCGGCAAACGCGCGATCGCCTTGGCAGCTATACACCACGGCCAGCGGGGCCGCCGCTAGGTATTGGCTGGCGCTGCCGATGGTCAGTAAGCAAAACAGGCAAAACCGCCAAAGTGGTTGGCTCATTGCTGTCCTTGTGCTGTTCTTGTCTCTATGCCTGTGTGCCGCTTTACGGCTAGCGGAGGCGTTGATAGCACTGCTGATATGCCTTGGGGGCGGCGTTCGACAGGCTGTTAACTCAGTAAAGCGCAGCCTGCAATAGACTGTCGGAAATTCTCGGTGGCAAACCGATTTTGCCGATGTGCGGCACCGTTGGAATGCTCCGAGGTTGTTTAGCACAACGGTGCGCAGCTGTTGCCAGCGGCTAGATTAATGGACAATTGCGGATTGTTTAGTTGTGGCGAGTGAGTCTGATGATGGTGTTACGTGGTTATCGCATGCTGCTGTTGAGCATGGTGTTGGGCGTGAGCGGCTGCAGCCTGTTGCCGCCGGCACCGCTTTACCAGTTGGACGCCGGTACATTCAAGGCGCCGAGTGCGCGTACGGGCGTGGTGCTGCTGCTGGAGCCGTTGATACTGGCGCAGTATCTGCAGCGCGAGATTATCTTGCAGCGCCAAACTGATGGCAGCTTGACCGAGACCGATGCGCATTGGGCGGGAAGTTTGCAGGAAGATATAGATCATTTGTTGCAGCGCCAGTTGGCTTCGCGGTTGCACACACCCTTTGTGCTCTCGAGTGCAAACGCGGGGATGCCGGCGGATGCGCAGTTAGTGGTGACTATTAGTCGCTTAGATTCCGGGCCCCAACAGCCTGCCGTGCTGCATGCGCAGTGGCGTCTGCTGGATAAAACCGGTCAGTTGCGTGAGCAGCGCTTGCTGCAACTGGAGTTGGCGCATAGCGACAGTTTGCTCAGTCAGCTACAGGCGCAAAGTCAGTTATTGCAGCAATTGGCCGAGCAGCTGGCATTGGCTGTTAGCGACTTTAGCCAAGCAGCGGCGGTTAACACGCCAAGCAATCGAGTTGCCCCCCTCGCGCCGCGCAAACAGCCGCACCTAGAGCTGCCGCCGCCCCGGCCAGCCGTGGAGGCTGCCGAGGTGTATCGGTTCTGATTGGGCGGGCGCCCGAAAAAGGCGTCTAGGTTCTGCGGTATTAGCACGGGGAATAACGGTGGCCGCGTTACACCTTTCGAGCGAGCTAGATCGGGCAGCGGCTGCTTAGGGTTGGAACTTGGCGTCGTGCATACGCGACATTTGCCGCTCCAACAGTGCCGGGTATGGGTCAAGCAGGCGCTCGACGCAGCAGGCGCCCTCGGGGCTGGCAATGGAGCGAATCCGCGCACGTTGGCGCAGCAGCGGGTCATCGGCAATTTTACGGTTGACTAGCAACAGGTTACGACTGTGCTGTGACAGCGCGAGGGCGTCTTGGGCGGTGTCGCTGAGCAGTAAGTCGCCTTGACTGGCCTTGCTGAGGTCAGCGCCCTCGGTTAAGCCAAACTGCAACTGCAGGGTAATCCCACTGTCGGCTACTTCTATTTGCAGCGCATGCGCAAGGGCGCGCATTAGCTCGCCGGAGCAGATGGCGTGAGTCAGGTAGTCGGCCCCGCTGTTGCGCTGATGAAACAGCATTAAAGTGCCGCCATCACTGAGGGTGTGCAATTGGCCTTGATAGAGTGCTGCCGTTTGATCAAGGCAAGCGCGGTAGCGCTGCAGCAGGTCCATTAGTCGTGAGCGGGGCAGGCGCCGCAACTGCTCTTGGGCGCCCAGTTGAATGGCCAGTACTGCGCTGGCGTAAATGCTTTCGGCAACGGGCTCTGGCGCGGGTAGCGGCGCCAGGCTCGGCATTGTTTCTGGCTCGACAGGCGACTGTTCGTCGCGCAGGTCGGCAAACGGATCGTCATCGTAGTCGGCGTTGCTCAGCGTTGGACTGCTGAAGTCATCCAGCTCATCGCTGTCAAATTGTGGGTCGCGTAGGTCGCGCACGGCAAAGTTGTCATCGGCCGTGTCGTCATCTTCATCAGCGGCAAATTCGTCCGCGGGGTCGAATTGGTCGTCTTCTTCTTCAATGTCGCGGTAAATCGGCAGCGTGCTGGTCGGCACTTTCACCGCCACTAAGCGATGCTG